>CAZQOD010000094.1:0-13107 GCA_964594945.1 uncultured Desulfopila sp. | reverse complement strand
TCCCAGGGTTGTGCCGCTTTAAAAACCGGCTTAAGCGGTTTTCCGACGGTTATAGATACATCGTCACCTGGGGGAAGTATCGCCGTTGCCGCAGCAGTTATCAGTGGTGGTGAGCGTGATGCCGACGAAGGTGGTTCCGTTTTTGATATTACCACAAGGGGAAACAATGTAACCGGTTTCCCCAATTACCTTATTTCCACCCCCACCCCTGCCTTTGACGATATGGGAATCTATATAAGCGGCTGGGAACTATACTCGCAGATGTGCGGCAAGATTCCCTTTACCATAAACAATAATACCGGTGGGGTGGCCTATATCCATGACCTGACAATGGGTACAGATCTCGGCAGTATCGCCGGACACACAACCCAGACCGTGCAAATAGCGGCAGGGAGTCGAATTGAATTCCACGACGCTGCCAACGGCGGCGGAAACATAATTAATTCCAACCCTGTTACCCCGATTTCAGTGGGCAATCAAACCGTAAATGTTATATTACCGTAGACAATCCTTGCTCCCCGAGCAAGGAACAAACTCCCTAATCTCCACGATCATTTCCCATACTCGTCGCCATCTTTTCTTTTGTAATTTGCAGGTTATACTGCAAATCCCGGTCATGCGGGGAGAGGATAAGCGCCTCTTGCAAAATATCATAGGCTTGCCCGTATCTGCGCAGCACATACAACCCCGCCGCCAGATTATTGGCTGTCCCCGGTGATTTTTCGGTCTGCCAGGCTCTGGCGTACAATTTAACCGCCGCTGTCATATCTCCTTCTTTTCTTCTTTTTTCCGCCTGATAGAGTAATTTTTGAACCGTTCTTCTTCTTTCTTCAGACGAATCTTGTTCCTTAGTTTTATTTTCCCTGTCAGTTGACCGTGCTACTTCCCGCGTTTTTACGGGTGGCGCACTCTTTAAGGACGGTATCGACATTAAATTGTCGGCCGGTGACAACACCCGGTCGTTTACAGACTGGCGCGGCAACAGTATATCCTTTGTTTTTGATAAATTATTCTCCATGGAAACAGGGCTAGGAGCTGGTTTTTTCTTTTCAGTCTTTGCCATGGCGACTTGAGCAGGAGCGGGACGGCGGACCAGAAAAAAATCCGTGTAGGAGTCCAAATAATAGAGAACCACTCCCCCCGACAGTAGCAAGACAATCGCCAGCAGCAGCATTGTCATATACACCCTTCCGGATGAACGTTTACTGTCCGCAACAAAGAGAGTTTCCACTTCCCTGCCCTGTTGCTGTTCAATTTTTTGTAATGCATCGAAGAGTTTACTCATATATCTGTTTTTTGGCTGTCAATTATGTGTACCTGTAAGACAACCACCATCTCAACCTTTTTTTTCTCTTTTGTTTCCAACTTAAAAAGACCGCCAAAAAGCGGCAGATCGGATAAAATCGGCACAGAGCTCTCATTTTTATCATCAAACTCCATGATGAGACCGCCCAAAAGGACAATATCGCCGGAATGAATTCTCGAAACCGTAGAAATTTCGCGAAGATTAACGGTGGGCAAGGTGAGGTGATAGGGCGAAAGAAGAGAGCCGAAGGATACAGTATCGAGCTTAACAAGATCACTTTTAATGGGAACTATGTGAAGGGAAACCATATCGTTATTTTCAATAACCGGCGTCACACCCAACAGTATGCCATCAAAGACCGAACCTATCTCAGTTGTAAAATCGGTGGTACGGTTATCACCTGTTCCCTCCGAGTTCTGTTCAAAACTTCGTAAGTAGGAAACCGACTGCCCCACGCTCAACATGGCCGACTGCCCGTTCATGGTCTTTAACCTGGGGTTGGATAAAACCGTCAGGGTACCATATTCTTCAAGGGCTTTAAAAATTCCCGCTACATTGGAATATTTCGAACTTATATTCATCGAGTAGAAAGCATCCGTCGGACTGACATGGGGCTGTATAGTCGCAGTCGCACCGGCGGATGACAGGAGGGCATGCTTAGAAATTAGGCCGCCGACACTGCGCCAATCTATGCCGAGCTGATGTTTTTTACTTAAACCCACCTCAATAATCTTTGCCTCAATAAGCACCTGCCGCCGATATTTATTACGCAGCACAGTGATATAACTTTCAATATCCTCAGTGGTTTTTGGCCTGGCCCTAACCATGAGAGTGCCGGTCTGTCGATTCAGGGCAAAACTTTCATCCTCACCGATCATCCCCCCTATCGTTTTGACAATACTGGAATAAATATCAGAAACCGTTTCATCCACCCCGCCCTCAATACCAAAATGTCCAGATAATGGCGATGAGTTTATCTGTTGTTTTTGTTGAGATCCGGAACCAAGTACGTCGCCGCCGACCTTAAAATTTGACTTTCTTATGGAGGCGAGAAAATCAAGATCAAGAATTTTTCTCGCATATGGCTCTATATAGATGGTGCCGTATTGTTCATACCAGACCACATTCAACATCCTGCAGATGGAGTTCAATATGGAACGTATGGTCATCTCCTGATATTCCGCTGTAATTTTCTGAAACTGACCGAAATTAACCGAGAGCACCAAGTTCAAAGAAGCGGCGTGGGCCAGTGCCTGGAGAACCTGTACCGCATCCCCCTGCAAAAAACTCATTGAAATTCGTTCCTTATCCAGGGGAGACAACTCTTTGAACCGGGGTTTGATTTCGGGCCTTTTTGCCGTTTTTTTCTTTTGGCCGACAACGGGCCTTACCTGTTTTAATGGTAGTGGATAGAACTCCTTTGGCCGCTGCATGTATTTTTCCTGGCCGGGCCAGTTGCTTTTCTGACTGCAACCCAAAAAGAGAATACAGCACAACAAAAGGAGAATAAACGACCTGGTGGTTACAATTCTATTTTTCATTTTATCTATCCCATTTAACTGAAACCGTCTGTGACCGGTTCAGTCTTTTCCGCAAATCGAAGAAATGGTTGTTTTCGGACAAACTCCCGATGGAGATATAAGTCATGAACAGCACTGACGCGTAGTGATATAAAATATCTTTTCTCATTTTTTGCGTATGTGATTTAATGCCTTACTCCATAAAACCTGTAAAAAAACAAGGCAATTACTTGCGGCTTGTCTGCGTTAGCTGTTTATTCTCTACAGAAGAGGAAGCGAAGTTTTATCTTGCTCCGTATCAACACGCAGGCTGCCACCGCTATCAATCTCTATACTTTCCCCCGTTTTTAGAAAAAATCTGCCTGAATCGGCGCCGAACCACACCCCCCGTTCACCAATCTCCTCCACCGTGAACCGTTCCGCCCCATCACCCTCCCTCATCATTTTTCCATTTACCCAACAGAGCCGTTTCCGGGAACTGATAATAATTAAATCTAAGCTTACCGAGTGCAAATCAACAATATTTTCATAAACCGGACCCACTGTTTTTACAGGGGAAAATGGGTTGCGGCTGATTTCAGACTCTCTTTGTTTCTGTTCCTTGATAGTCGGCGTATTTTTAACCTTATTCAAATCAATACTTAGTTGCGGTACAGGTAAAAAAGAGCGATTATCGTTGCCGTCAACTGTTCGAAAAACCAGCCACAACACAATGATTATCGTCAGACAAAATGTCAGGGGGACGGTGAAAATACGCGCCCAGGCCAATATTGTATTTACTGACAAAGACATAAAAAATACCCTTTGAATGTAAAACTTATCGCAGCCTGATCCGGCGCAAAGATAAACTGCTGTCGGACGGCGTCCCCCTGTTTCTCATCTTTTGCCAAACCCCTAACCAGAGAAAATCGCTCCAGGGTAAATGTCCTATCCTTTGCATAAATACCATCCAGACGGTGGAGAAGTTCTCGGAATGAAATATCTCTCCAGACAAATGCCACCTCCTCCCAACGTATTTCCTTCGGAACAACTTTAATGTCAGGACGTATGGCCAAAGCTTTTTTATACGCCTGCAACTGCATTTCCGTGCGTAATACCCTGTTTCTTTTCTGGGTGATCAGCGCCTGCTGTCTGCGCAACTCATCGCTTTTCTGGCCGGTTTGCAAATAAAAATAGAGACTGGTGCTGAAAAACAACACAATAACCAGTTGCATAACCAGGCATGGTTTTGCCGAAAGACTTAATATGGATCTCATGGGTTATCCCCCCGTTCTACCATTAAGCGCCCGCTCAGGTAGCCGGTCTTTTTTGATTCCTCATACCCCCACTCAATCCCCCTTAACTCAAAGGATTTTGCGAGATTTACCATCGTTTTCTCAAAACTACCACGCACCATTTGATAGTCCCCGTCCGCGGCGAATACAACATCCAATACCACAGGTCTTTTTAGTATTTTTTCAGGAAGTTGCACTGTAGTGGCCATAATCCTATTGCCCGACGAAGGTTGACCGTTCACCGGGGGCGGGAATTTTATATTTTTATCCTTATTTCCCGAGCGAGAAAAAGGATCCGATAGATCTTTTTCAACACCAAGTTTTTCTATATATATGTTCGCCGGCATGGCCCGCACCAGTTTTTCCAAGATCCTGGAAAGATGTGGTTCCATAACACCCGCGGCAAGAATATCGAGATAATGTTCAAGACGTTTCTGATCATCGGAGCGGGGCAGAGACTGACGAAGCCTCTCGATACGATTCTCCAGGGCCATCCGTTCCCGAACCAACTGCCGCTCAACGGGAATATTAGCCTGGTAATTATTCCAGGCAAGGCTCGCCAAGGCCGCACCCCCCAGTAGACACAGAAAAACCAAGCAATTACTACCCTTTCTGATCCGGTGCGATAAATGGTAATCAGACGGGAGATAACTATAGTTCTGTTTTACAAAAAGGGCCCCGTAGAGTTCAGGCCAATCACAAAGTGATTTACCGTCAACAATAATCGGCAATTTCCGCCAATCCGGCACCAGTTCATCAAGTTCCAGCATACTCCTGTCGAGACGATCCCTCATCCCGCCCATCAGGATAAGTCGTGCCGACTCGATCTTAAACTCACGCAGAAGAGCCTGCTTGCAGACGGTTATCGCATGGCTGACCATGGTCATATCAAACTCTTCCGGGCCCGCCATGGGAAACGATTGCAGGTAAAGAAGGACACCGTTACGAACGGCTATCAGTTCACTGCCATTCTCCCTAGCCATAATAACAATAAACGGTTTGGGAGAAATTTGCGCAACCAAGGCCGCCAGAGCCGCCAGCGAAGGTGTGGCCGATTGGATTGTCTTGCGATTTTTTATACATTTTTCTACAAATGGCCATACTTCATCCTCCGGCAGCACAACCATGCTATACAATCTTTTCAACCCCGTTGACTCGATAACTTTATGGGCAACAACACTCTTTACACCCTCGGGCATAAGCGCGCGATTCTGTATCTGCTTCTTAACGTGCATTAACAATAGATTATGGGCCATGGGCGCGAACTCATCTGTCATAATCAAGGCCTGATTTGACGAAAATGCAAGGCGTAACGGCTTTTTCATGGCGGACAGATCGAGCATCCCATGTTCTTCAACGGGGCTACATCTGAATTTTCCGCCTTTTTTGCGAACATTCGTACTGAGAAACCCGCCCCGGTCCGTTCTCAATATAAGGTGATTTATTATCGCCATTATTTATCTCAAAGAATAGATATACGGTTTTTATAATTCACTGCATGGTTATCTTGTTTTCAACCCGCTCCTGTTGCTGCCGCACAATAATGTCACGGATACTGACGCTGCCCGGCTCGTTTACTTTTTTACCCTTTTCCGATCCAGGAACCACCGCCGCAGTACCGGAGGAATGATCATTCACTGCCTCCGCCGGCGAACGGGCAATTACCGGGAACAAAATACACCCCGCCACAACCGCAAGCAGGATAACAAGCGAAAAAAATATTTTTTTCGGCCATAATAAAAACCGCCTTTCCCTGCGTCCCGTTTCCGGCAAAGTCGCCATCGCCCTGCGCACATGGGTAATCGTTAGGCCATCGGAGATATCCGCACAACCAAAGAGAAGCGTTCTATCCATCAACCTGTTAATAAGGCGGGGGATGCCCATGCTGTCTTTATATAGAAGCTTTCCGGCACCTCTGCTCATATCCAGTCCCCCCTGGCCCGCCCTGGCAAGTCGGAAATTGATATATTCAACACTCTCTTTCAAGTCAAAGGGCCGTAAATTTTCCGTGACAACCACACGTTGGCTAAGCTGACCAAGGGCGGGATCCTGAAGTTTTTCCTTTAAACCAGGTTGACCGACCAACAAAATCTGCAGGAGCTTCCTGTTATTTGTCTCTATATTGGAAAGCATTCTCAACTGTTCAAGACTGTCAACGGGCAGATTTTGCGCCTCATCCACTATGATCAGCAATTCCTTGCCTTTTCCCGCTAAATCGAGAAGTGTTCTTTGAAAACGGGCCAGGAGAGTTGCCATATCATCGGCCTGACAACCTTCTTCACCCAGTTCAACGAGGATAAGACGAAGAAGCTCCGTTGGCGTAACCATGGGACTGATAAGAATGGCCGGGACCTTGTTCTTGTTAATTTCCCGCAACAACACACGAACCAGGAGGGTCTTGCCCGTCCCCGCCTCACCGATCAGCACCATGAAACCTTCACCGCTTTCTATGGTATATTTCAATGTTTCCCGTGCCGATAAATGTGGTGGGGCAGGGAAAAAAAAATCAGGGTCGGGCAAGAGCCCGAACGGGGCCCTTTCCAGACTGTAACGGCTGAGGTATTGAGGTATTTTTCCCACCATTTTCCTTCCAGCATACTATTTTATAGTACTGATTAGATCGTAAATGGGCCCCAGAAGGCCAAGGACAATAACCATAAAGACAAGACCCGCACAGGCAATTATCAACGGTTCCAAAGTCTTTGACATCATTTCCACCAGGTTATTCACTTTTTTCATGTAAAAATCGGCCAGGATCAGGAACTGTTGTGACATATTGCCCGTCTGTTCCCCCACCTTAACCATGCGCAGAACAAAGGGTTCAAAAAATTCCAGCTTGGAAATCGCGGTCGACATGGCCTCACCGCCGACAATTTCCTTTTTAATTGCCCGGATCCCCTCTTTTAACACCTGATGATTGACCGAGTCCTCCATCAGCTCCAGGGTACGGATAATATGAATTCCACCCGCCGTAAGCAGGGAAGAGTATTCAAAGAAAAATGCCAGTTGGGAGGAGCGAAAAATAACACCCAGCAGCGGGAAATAACTCCAGCCGTAATCCCATAAATAGCGGAACCTCCTGTTTCTCCTGCTGAGCAGATACAGCAAAAAGAGTAGGAAAAAAGAGCCGGGAATTACCGGCCACCAGACGTTGAAAATATGCACTGAAGAGATAAGAACCCTGGTGGCCAGAGGCAGTTCCTTCATCCCCATGGATGAAAAAAGGCCCAACAACTGGGGCAGGACATAGACCATCCAGAAAATCAGGGCGCCCAGCATGGCGACCAGGACAAAAGCAGGATAGGTTAGGGCCCTACGCGTGGAAGAGATAATATCCTGTACCTTTTCAAGATGCCGGGCCGCATCACGCAGAGTTCGATCCAACTCCCCGGTCTCTTCACCGATTGCCACCAGGGGAAGGATAATCTTTGGAATATGCCGCTTTTCGTACGCCAGGGCCTCCGAAAAGAGTATGCCCTCTTCAAGTCTTTTAATCACCCGGCTGAAAACTCGCCTGATTACCGGCTGTCCAGGTCCGCTTATCAGATCCCGCAGGGCATCACGTAGCGGTACGCCGCCTTTTAATAATAGGGCCATGTTCTTAAAAAATTCGGCGAGTTGCAGGCGTGTCATATGGTTGCTGGCCATAAAACCTCTGCCGAAGATATTTTTGCGATATTTGATAAGCTCCAGACCATCTCTTTGCAGACTGTCAAAGAGATCGCCCGGGGTCGCGAACTCACCTTCGGCCTTATAAATCTGTCCGGCCTGGTTCATGGCTACATAACGAAAATATGACATTATCCCATTACCCTCTGCAACTCTTCAACACTTGTAATACCGTCAAGCACCTTTCCTCTGGCGGAATGCATAAGATCAGTAAAACCCTCTTCTTTTGCCTGATCCCAGATCCTGCCGAGGGGCGCATCCTCCGCTATAAGCCGTAAAATAGAATCGCTGAATTCCAGAATTTCTGAGATGCATTCCCTGCCCAGGAAACCACTCCCCTTACAGAGCGGACAACCATAGGCCGTGTAATAGACATGATCAGAGGGTAAGTCGTAACCCCGCAACAACTGTTCTCCATACCGTTTTTCCTCTTTACAATCGGTACACAAGCGGCGAACCAGCCGCTGTCCCATAACCCCCACCAGGGAAGTGGACAGCAGATAGGGAGAAATCCCCAGATCCTTGAGCCTGGCCAAAGCGCCGATGGCGGTGTTTGTATGAAGGGTTGAAAGCACCAAGTGACCGGTTAAAGCGGCACGAACGCCGAGAATTGCCGTCTCTTCATCCCGAATTTCACCCACCAGCATCACATCCGGATCCTGACGTAAAAAAGTGCGAATAGCCGATGAAAAGGTATAACCCGCCTTTTCGTTGACCTGGGTCTGTCTAACCATCAACAGTTCGTATTCAATGGGATCTTCCACGGTGAGAATATTTTTCCCGATGGCATCCTGCCCACGCAGAGCAGCGTAGAGAGTTGTTGTCTTACCGCTGCCCGTGGGCCCGGTCACCAGGACCATGCCGTAGGGATGACCAAAGAGTTTTTCTATCATTTTCACATTCTCGTCACCAAAGCCCAGATCCCCGATACTGAAGGCTGAACTACCCCTGGATGCGAGAATCCGCATCACGATATTTTCGCCGAAATTGGTACGTACGGTGGAGATTCTCACATCAAAACTTTCGCCCAAAAACTCAAAAGAGAGCCGACCGTCCTGGGGTTTTCTCTGTTCGGATATATCCATTCCCGCCCGCACTTTAAGCGTAGCAATTAAACGATTATGCAGTGGTTTAGGAAAGACATGGGCCAATTGCAATACACCATCCACCCGAAACATCACCCTGGTGGTAATATCGCTTGCCGAAATATGAATATCGGTCACCCGATAACTAACTGCGGAATTAAAGAGATTCTCCACCAGCTTTTCCACATTAACGTCACTACTGCTGTTTCTACGTAACCTTCCGGTAATAAGTGATATTTCTTCTTCTATCGGATTTTCGAGCAGAAAATAAAACCGTTCAATCAGTTTTTTTAACTCGTTTTCCCCACCCACCTGGGTCTTGATAAATTTGCCGGTTAGCCGGTATGCCTGTTCTTCAGCGACCCTGGTAAAGGGGTCGGCCACGGCAATATGCAATGTCGTATCGTCTTCAAAAAGGGGTAAAAAAGCAAACTGTTTAGCAATACGAGACGGTATCCTGGCCAGGAGATCCTGGTCCGGAGTAAAGGCGCGCAGGTCGATAAAAGTGGCCTTAGCCTGCTGGGCCAGGACCCGGGACAAATCGCTGTCCGTCAGAACACCCAACCGCATCAAACACTCACCCAAACGTTCACCGGTGGCCTTCTGTTCCCTGAGGGAAAACTCAATCTGCTGCTGCGTCACCAGGTTATGCTCTTTCAGGAGGGCGCCCAGTTGTGTTTTTTGTTCATTTACCAAGGCTAAATATCTTCGCTTAAATTTTACAAAAGATTACGGAAGAAACATTCCGCTGATAATTATTATCTGAACTTTACATACAAAAAATAAAAAGGACATATTCCATACTTTCGCACTATTAATGCCTCATATTTTCAGCGAACCCGCCGATTGCAAAATTCAGTTTAGATTATTTTATCATTGTAAAATTCACATGAACAGGAAAAAAACAAATAGACTCAATTGATTAGAAAAAACCGACGAAACCCGGATAAACGTCGCAAAAGGGTGTATTCTTACCCGCATCGCACCATCTAACCAGCATAGCTGGAGCAAATTATCAGGCCACAGCCACAACGAATAATGAAAGCAACTCAAGAGTGAAACTACTTTCATATAAAGAACTTACAGCAAAGATAATTTGGAAGGTTATCTGGGAATAGATTTTTTTTATGCAAGTTTAGGTTACCCCGGAGGCATCGGAGAGTTGGGGCAAAAAATTATTCTCAGACAAGCTTCTAGTGGAGGGGACGGGGTCTGCCCAATCGCGTCATGGGTAAAAGTTCCACCACCAATATGCTGACCAGGATCAAAAGACCACCGGACAATTGCTCAATGGTCAACCGTTCACCCAGGAAAACCATACCGCCGATGGCGGCAAAAAGTGTTTCTGAACTAAGAATAATGGCGGCATCAGCGGCCGGTGTGAAACGCTGACCTATTACCTGGAGGGTAAAGGCCATGGCCACAGAAAAAACACCTACATAAACAATACCAGGGACCGCACCGATCAGCTCAGCATAAACGGGTGACTCGAAAATAAAACCGAAAATCAGGCCGATTAGACCGCAGACAAAAAACTGCGTGGCTGCAACCACAAGGGGTGCCCCTGTCCTGGACGCGAGAATACCGACCAAAATAACATGGCAGGCCCAAAAAAAAGTGCTGGCAATAACCCAAAAATCACCGACAGCCAGGTCAACCCGGTGCGCCCCGCTAAGGATATAGGTGCCAATAAAACAGCAGATCGCCCCCGGCCAGATAATAAAATGAACCTTTCTTCTCAGAAAGATCAAACCCAGGAGCGGGACAAGGGGAACATAGAGCGCTGTCAGAAAACCCGCATTGGTTACGGTGGTGTGAAGAATACCATATTGTTGCAACGATGCGGCGATCAGTAAAATACACCCTGTGGACAGGAGACCATACCAGTCCTTCGCTTCAAAACGACGCTCGTTACTCTCCACCCGCCTCAACTGTTTGACAGCAAAGGGCAGGATAATAACGGCTCCCAAGACAAACCTGGCCCCGGTAAAGGTAATAATCCCCAGGGAACCGGTACCGATCTGTTGCACAACAAAAGAACTCCCCCAGATCATCGCGGCAAGACTCAACAATAGATTTGCCTGTAAACGCGTCATTATCCATCACCTTTATCTGCTGCCAAAAATATACGACTGGTAACACATTAATTTAACATCATAAAATATATTATCTCGTTTTCTGCGTACAGAATTTCGCTATAGTATACGTTTTTACAAATAACAGCGACACGAATATTTGCCCTAAGCCGACAATCATCATTGATTTCAAATGAAACACAAATTACTATTTATATGAAAGTGGTTTCACTTTTGAGTCGCTTTCGTTGTGGCTGTGACCTGATAATTTGCTCCAACCATGCTGGTTACCAACACCGGAAACGACCGGTAAGCCGGTATAAGTGCCTTGTTGCTATTACCAGCATCCGGGTTTTTATGGGCTATTATTTCTTGTTTTTATTATAATTTTTACGGAGCAAACCACTAAAACTAAAACGAACCATAACCCGTTAAACACACCCAGCCATGACATTCTTTGCCGGTAACGATATTGAGTACTCACCTTAACCGGAGGAGAAAATTAAATGGACGGGGGGGGAATGATTATGGAGTCCACGCTCTATGATATAGCAATTATCGGCGGTGGCATCAACGGCTGCGGCATAGCCCGTGACGCCGCAGGACGGGGTTTATCTGTTTTTCTCTGCGAACAAAATGATCTTGCCAGCGGTACCTCATCGGCGTCGACAAAGCTCATCCACGGTGGATTGCGCTACCTGGAATATTATCAGTTTCGCTTGGTCAGAGAAGCGTTACGCGAAAGGGAGATCCTCCTCCGTACCGCACCACATATTGTCTGGCCCCTGCGCTTTATCCTTCCCCACCACCGTGGTCTTCGCCCGGCCTGGCTTATCCGCCTCGGCCTTTTCCTCTATGACCACATCGGCGGCAGAAAAATTCTGCAGGGTACCAGCCGTATCGATCTCCGCCATGACGAAAGGGGCAAACCTCTTAAAAAACAATTCAACATCGGTTTTGCCTACTCGGACTGCCGGGTTATGGACAGCCGCCTGGTCGTACTCAACTGTATGGATGGCGCGGCCAAGGGTGCTGAAATCCGTACCCGCACCAAACTCCTTACGGCAACACGAACGGGTCAGATATGGCATTTGCGACTACTCGATAAAGTGCATGATACAGAGTTTCAGATCAGAGCAAAGGTATTGATCAACGCCTCCGGTCCCTGGCTGAACGAGCTCCTCACCCATATCAGCCACAGCGCCACAAAAGAACAAGTGCGTATGGTCAAAGGCAGCCACATAATAGTCGACGCATTGTTTACCCATGACCATGGTTATATTTTTCAAAACGAGGATAGCCGCATTATTTTTGCCATCCCCTTTGAAAACAGATTTACCCTGATCGGCACCACCGACCTGGATTTTGATGGAGATCCCGGCCGGGTATCAATATCAGCAGAGGAGACCGATTATCTATGTGATGCCGCATCCGAATACTTCATAAAAAAAATCACAAAAGACGACGTCCTTGCCAGTTTCTCCGGGATCCGCCCGCTCTTTGACGACGGCAGGAGCGAGGCCAAGGCCGCAACCCGCGATTACGTACTTAAACTTGACAGGGGGACAGGCGAGGCGCCCCTCCTTTCACTTTATGGCGGCAAGATAACAACTTATCGAAAACTGGCTGAATCCGTACTCGAGAAAATAAGCGCTTTCTTCCCAGAAATGGGACCAAAATGGACCGAACAACACCAACTGCCAGGGGGAGGATTTTCCCCTGACAATTTTATGGGCGAAGTACAAAAATTCCGCGAACATATGCCGTTTCTTCCCCCGGAATCGGCCACCCGACTATTCAGGACCTACGGCAGTCGCGTGTACCAAATGACCTCTTCCATCAAATCCGTGGAGCAAATGGCAAAACCATTTGGCCACGATCTCCACCCTTTTGAAGTCGATTATCTGATTGACAACGAATGGGCAAGATGCGCCGAAGATATACTATGGAGACGGACAAAACTGGGCCTCTTCTTTTCCCCTGACCAGGAAAAAGATCTGGAAAACTACATTCGGCAAAAACAGGGGGCAACCTGACCGCCCAAACCGTCTTAGTGTCTTACTCCGTAAAAGCTGTAATTAAAAACAAGAAATAATGGACCATAAAAAACCGGATAATAGTAACACTGAAGTTTCCCGCTTTTTAGCGGCAGAAATTTAAAATCAGCCACTGGCTGGA
>CAZQOD010000093.1:0-13207 GCA_964594945.1 uncultured Desulfopila sp. | reverse complement strand
TTAACGGGTTTATAACAGAAACAAGGCACTTACTTGCAGCTTGTCTGCGTTAGGTGGATGTTCGTAAGTGGTAGGTTTTTCCAAATTGGAGGAAATATTTTGAAGAAAGTCTTATTACTGGCCTATAACGGCGAACTCATGTGTTTTGCCCATGTTATGCTGTATGCTCTTGACCTGAAGAGCAAAGGACATGAAGTAAAACTGATTATCGAGGGTTCTGCAACCGCCCTTATAACCGAACTTGCTCAGCCCGGTAAACCCTTTGCGAATCTATACGAAAAAATTCGCAATGAAGATTTATTGACCTGTATCTGCAAGGCCTGTTCCCAGAAAATGGGGACTTTTGCAGAGGCTGAAAAGCAGGGATTGACCATTGTTGGAGATATGCAGGGCCATCCCGCCATCGCGGGCTATATTAACGATGGTTATCAGGTTATTTCATTTTAACAGGAGTGACTGCTGCTCACCAAATAGAGCTACTGGCACCGGCGAGGGATCTCGCCTGTGGTCTGGCCGCCATCAACCATGGTGCGGACGCCGTCTATATTGGTGGTCCGCATTTCGGGGCCAGGGCCGCCGCCCGTAACAGCCTGGCAGATATTGAAAAACTTATTCGCCATGGTCACCTGTTCGGGGTACGGCTGTATATCACTCTCAATACCCTGTTTGAGGACTGTGAACTGGATAGTGTGGTGCGCCTTATATATCGCCTGCATGATATGGGGGTGGATGGTATTATTATTCAGGACATGGGGCTCCTCGAATGTGATTTGCCGCCCATCCCCCTCCATGCGTCCACCCAGCAAAATAATAGGACGGCGGAGAAGGTAAGTTTTCTTGAGAAGGTCGGTTTTCAACAGGTGGTTCTGGCCAGGGAGCTTAGTCTTGAAGACATTGCGTCGATTCGTAAGGCAAGCACCATTGCCCTGGAGTTTTTTGTGCACGGCGCATTGTGTGTCTCCTACAGCGGTCAATGTTATATCAGTGAGCTGGTCGCCGGTCGCAGTGCAAACAGGGGGGAATGCGCCCAGTTTTGCCGCCATAAATTCACCCTTAGAGATGGCAGGGGCCGGGTTATCGCCAAAGATCGCCATCTTCTCAGTCTGAAGGATCTGGATCTTTCAGCGCATCTGAGTTCGTTGATCGCGGCCGGAATCAGTTCTTTTAAAATTGAAGGCCGTTTAAAAGACGAAAATTATGTTAAGAATATAACCGCCTATTATAGGTCGGCCCTCGACAGGATAATGGGCGGTAAACCGTCCTTGCAGCGCTCTTCCGACGGCCATTGTTCTTTTTCTTTTATCCCTGATCCGACCGGATCGTTTAATCGCGGCGGGACCGATTATTTTCTTGTTAACCGGAGCAATGATGTCGCTACCCTCGATTCCACTCAGTCAATAGGCAGACGGTTGGGCAGGGTGCAGCGGATTGACAGAGTGGAGGGATCATTTATTCTGGATACGGTTGAGACGATCCGCAACGGCGACGGGCTTTGTTATTATAAGTCGGGCGGAGGCCTGTGTGGTATTAAGGTTAATCGGGTGGAAGGGCGGAAAATATTTCCCAGGTCATTACCAAATATCGACTTGAAAACAATAGTATATCGAAATTTCGATACTGGTTTTGCTAAAAAATTATCCGGAAGTCACGATTGTCGATTTATCTCGGTGGCGATGTTTTTAAGTGAAACGGACAGGGGCTTGCAGTTAAAATTAAAGATGAAGACGGGATATGTTCCTCCACGGAACTGGAGGCGGAAAGGCCGGTGGCCGCAAGGCCGGATATGGCCTGTCGCCTTGCCGAAAAACAGTTGCAAAAATGCGGTGGCACTGTTTTTCATGTGGATGAAATCGTCGTTACGATCAGCAGTCATGTCTTTTTCTCAGCGGCGCAGTTTAACAGTTTGAGACGAAAAGCGCTGGCCCGTCATATCACCCGGCGCCTGCAATCTTATCAAGTGCCCCGTGTAAAAGTGCAGGTGAATGATTTTCCCTGGCCCGGCGGGCGTGTGGATTATCGTGATAATATAATAAATAAAAAGGCGGCCCGGTTTTATCAGCGCCACGCTGTTGTCTCCATAGACGGTTTGGCCCTTCGCCCTAAAAATGTGGCGGATTGTGTTTTGATGACTTGCCGATATTGTATCAGAAGGCAGTTCGGCAGGTGTCGTAAAACAGAGAAAGCATCCGATAGGCTGTTTGAACCGTTGACTATTTCTGATAATAGCGGCGAGTATATAGTTGAGTTTGACTGCGAGAGATGCGAGATGATTATCCGCGCTAAAAAGGCTGGGTAACACATCTTATCTATGGACAGACAATAAGTGACAGAATGCAAAATTATGGCGATGTTTTTGAACCATGGGAGGTTAGCGGAGATGGCGGGTTTCAATAATTCAGGTGAGCGAATTTTTGGATAAGCTTCAGGCTGGGAGGATAGTAATGGACAGAGAGGATACATTAAAAAAGGCTGGTGATTTTGTTCGTAATTCCGCGACAATAAAAGTTGTTTCCATCGGTGTGCTGGTCTTGATTCTCCTGATACCCACATCGATGATATCTTCGCTGATGAGGGAGAGGGAATCGAGAAGAAATTCTGTGGTTGCGGAAATTAATGAGAAATGGGGTAATTGCCAAACGATTACGGGACCGTTTTTTACCATTCCCTATAAATCATTTTACAAGGATGAAAAGGAAAAAGAAAAATTTGCCCTTCATTATCTGCATATCCTCCCGGAGACATTAAAGATTTTAGGAGAGTTGCAGCCGACAATCAGATACAGGAGTATTTATGAGGCCGTCGTCTATAATTCCCAACTCGATATAAGTGGTAAGTTCACTATCCCCGCCTTGACCCGCTCCGATATAGAGCCGGGGAACGTCCTCTGGGACAGGGCCGTTTTTTCAATTGGTATCACGGATATGAAGGGGATTAAAGACAAGATTAATATTAAATTCAACGGTATCGCCTACCAGGCCAGTCCTGGCTTGAAGACCAGTGATATAGCTTCGGCGGGGGTACAGTGTGCCATTCCTCTCTCCAGGGGGGATGATGATTACGCATTTTCCTTTCATCTCAACCTCAATGGCAGTGACAGCATCCACTTTGTCCCGGTTGCCGAAACGACGAGTGTCAGTCTGAAATCAAGTTGGCCTTCACCGAGTTTTAACGGAGCCTTTCTGCCGGTTACCAGAAAGGTTACTGACCAGGGTTTTTCATCTAACTGGAAAGTGCTCCATTTAAATAGAAATTATCCCCAATACTGGCAGGGGAACCAATATAGGGTAAACGAATCTTCTTTTGGTCTTAAGTTGTTGATAACAGCTGATATATACCAAAAATCAATGCGTATTGCGAAATACGCCCTGATGTTTATTATCTTCACCTTCGCTGCATTTTTCTTTTCGGAAATATTGACAAAAAAAAGAGTTCACCCCATTCAATATTGTCTGATCGGGCTTGCGGTTATTCTTTTTTATGTGTTGCTTTTATCTCTTTCCGAATACCTACGTTTTGATTTTGCCTATATACTGTCCGCCATTTCGATAACTGCGGCCGTAACAGGCTACGCAAAAGGTATACTCAGGAGCAATTCATTTACGGTCACCGTGCTGGGTATACTGGTCATTCTCTACGCATACCTCTATATTGTTTTACAACTGGAGGATTTCGCCCTGTTGATGGGTAGCATCGGCCTATTTCTTGTTTTAATTACCGTAATGTATATTACCCGGAAAATTGACTGGTATTCACCTCTGGAAAAGGGCTGAGGGTTTATATGAAAGTGCCTTTACCTTATTTTTGTTATTAAGTTAATGACCTCAAATTACAAGTTATAAAATCTGTTATATATTTCAATGTGGCGGTCTGATTTTCCAAATGGGGCGTATGGTTACTGTCTTGAATAATTGTGCTTCGGGCGTAACCGGTAATTCCTTCCACGATGGCGTTGACCTGTTTGATAGAGCCGTATTGATCGTCGGCGCCTTGAATAACAAGAAGGGGCACTTCAATGCTCGGCAGCAGATATTCAATATTCCATGGATAAAACCAGTCGCTCGACCATGTATGTGACCATGCCTTAAATAATTGAGAAGTTTTTGTCCCATGATAATCATATAATTTCCTGAATCGACCTTTTTGCCAAAGATCCATTGCATCCCCAACTGTTGTGACGGTTTTTTGTTCAACAAAGACGTGTGCTGCTTCACTCACAATACCCCGCAGCAGGGCCGGTCGCTCGGCGCCGTGGATTAGGCTGATGGTGCCGCCGTCGGAATGGCCGATCAGGAAAAACGGTTTGCCGGGGATGATTTTTTTGATAAGCGTAGGCAACTCTTGTAAAGCGTGGTTATGCAGATAGTGGATGGTGCGGGAGCGATTGAGGGGGGATGATTTACCGTGGCCCAAGCGATCGTATAAAAGACCGGGACAGTCTGTTGTTTTGCAGAGCAGTTCCGGAAAATTTTTCCATGAGGCGACGCAGCCAAGGCCGTCGTGGAGGAAGATAAGGTAGGGATTTTTCCGCTCCTTGTTGATTAGTTGATAGTGGATGAACTGTTTCGTATCAATGGTGAGTTGCGGCAAGGATCTTCTCCATTTAATGTCGTTTTTACGGTTCGTTATTTTCGATCACTGAATTGAGGGTGTCGCTGATCAGTCGGCATGCCTGGAGGGTTCCGCCTCGACGGGGTGTGAGGAATTGCTGAACCTGGCTTAGGACGTCTTCTTTGGATTCATTGCTGTTGATTTTCCGTAGCAGGGTTTGAGTGAGTTGCTGTTCGTCTGCCACTTCATGGACGAGGCCCAGTTCAATAATTTCCCTGCCTATCCAGGCAAAGTCTCGCCAAAAGGGACCGATGATTGGTTTAACGCCGAAGACTAGAGGTTCCAGGAAGTTTTGGCCGCCCAGGTCAACGAGACTGCCGCCGACAAAGGTTGTTTTCGCGTGGGAATATGCCCCCGCCAGTTCCCCAAAAACGTCCCAGATAATGACGGTTCCGGGTGGTACCGGTGTTGCCGCCGATGTGCGAGCGGCGGCGTTGATTTTTTTGCTTTTTAGAAGTTGCAGCAGTATGTTCGCCCTTGCAACGTGTTTGGGGAAAAGGCCTATGACAATATCAGGTCTTTCAGCGAGGAGACGGTCAATGACGGTGATTATCTTATTTTCCTCTTCCCTGCGAACGGAGCCGAGTACGACAAAAGGGTGGTTGGTCGGTAGGATCCTGGAGATTAAATTATTGTTTTCAACACTTGTATTGAATTGCACCTTGTCAAACTTGATATTGTTCATCAGGCTTACCCGCCGGGTTCCGACCAGGCGGGCAAAGCGATCCTGGTCGCCGGTGGAGATGGCGAGGATATATTTTGGACCATAGGTGGAAAAAAACGAAGGCCAATTGCGGTAGAAGCGAAAACTTTTTTCAGAAATACGGCCGTTAAGCAATAAAACGGGGATATTGTGTCTTTTGGCGTTAATTAAAAAACCGGGCCATAATTCGGTCTCAATGATCACGGCCAGCCGTGGTGAAAAAACCGTGAAGGCCCTTTTCATAAGATAGGGGGCATCGAAGGGGAAGTAGGAAACCGTGATAGCTAGAATATGATTGTTGCCGGTGGCCGCTCTGCTCAGGGTATCGACACCTTCCTTGGTCCCGGAGGTGAGTAATATTCGCAGCTTTTTCTGTGGTCCGGATGGAATGGCGGCCAGTTGGTTAAGGATCATATCGGCCAGGATGGATTCACCACCCGATGCCGCCTGTATCCAGATATCGTACGGGCCCGCCGCAACTCCCTTCATTAGGCGCTGTTTCCAGCCCCAGGCGATTCTTGGCCTACGCTTCAGGAAGGGCAGAGCAAAGATCCAGGCTATATTATAAAAGAAGAGGACAATTCTCATAATCGTATTGCTAACACCGGAAATGACCGGTAAGCCGTTATAAGTGCCTTGTTTTTTATTACAGCTTTTACGGAGTAAGACGATTTAAAGATCGTCCCGAGCCAGAGCAATTTCCATATCTATCATCTCCCTGGCCCTTGCAAGTGCTCTATCCACATTTTCGCCGCCCATTGAAACATGTTGTTTCTGGCCGGACGGGTCGCAGATGTCAAAGGCAAAACGACTACATAACCTATCCTTTTTAAACACTGAAATTGTCCATTCCCTGTAGCTTTCCGTTGATATATTGCCCATAAAAATCCCCATGGAGGTTTAAAAACCGGATCAGGTGATAAAATAACCTGTATTTCCATAAGGAGCCAGGTATTTAGGCAAACCAAATTTTTTGCAGTTAAACGGGTGGCGGACAGCAGGCAGCGGACAATATCTTGGCTTAAAGGTTGATTACCTTATCGGCGAGCTGCATTCCGCTGATTATATCAAGCATATTGGTGGTAACGCCAACCTGTTTTTTATCCAGCAGGTTGAAATGGGTGAGGCAGGTGCCGCAGACCAGGATGTTGACCCCATTTTTCTCGAGTTTTTTCAGACTGTTTAATATTTCGGAGGTGTCGATGGTGAGCTTTACCCCGTTATTGACGAAAACCAGTTGCCATAGTTCGTCCATTTCATTTAAGGTGGCGAGGAAACTGTGCATAAGTTTTTTCCCTAGTTCATCATCACCGTCCCCCATGCGATCCGTGGCGCACATAATAAGAATTTTTTGGGCGCCACTTGATACGGGGCTGACCGTTTTTGTTTGTTTTTTTTGTATTATCGGAGAAGAGGTACTGGTGCCGTAGACCAGGTAATCGTCACCCTGTTGTTTCAACAGGGTTTGCAATCCTTTGGATTCTAAAAAACGTTGTACATTTTGCTGGGCGGCCTCATTGTCTACGGTGACGCATAACTGGTCGGGATGTTCTTCTTCAAGTATATTTTTAGTTTGTAATACCGGCGCCGGACAAGCCAGGCCCCGGGCATTTATCTCTTTCATTATTTGTTCCTTAGTTTGTCGGCAGGGGTAGTCTGACGTTTTAATGCTGTAAATTTCAACTGATATTAATCTTTTCGTTTTTGTCCGATATAACTTTTCCTATAATGGATGAGTAGGGCATACCGCCGTTCACAAGGGCGTCCAGTAATTTATCCGCCTGGTCAGGATCAACGGAGATTAACAATCCCCCCGATGTCTGGGGATCAAAGAAAATATCCTGAATTACCCTGGGCACATCCGGCGCAAAACTGATCATCTGTTTGCGAAAATTTTTATTGTTATAGGCGCCCGCCGGAATAAGACCCATATCGGCAAAATCCAATGTTTCGGGAATAATGGGGACGTCGGTTGCGTTGATCGTCACACTGTTGCCTGAGCCGCATACCATTTCCGCGAGGTGGCCAAGCAGGCCGAATCCGGTTACGTCCGTACAAGCACTGACCGCGTAATCAGCCATTATTTCACTGCTCTTTCGGTTCAGGGCGGCCATTATTTCGATAACCCTCGCACATAACTCGTCCGGGGCCATTGCCGCTTTGATGGCCGTATTTATAATCCCGGTGCCCAGCGGTTTGGTGAGAATAAGAGAGTCCCCGACTTTAAGGTTCTTCTTGGCAAGAATCCGGTGCGGATGGATAGTGCCGGTGATGGAGAGGCCATATTTTATCTCTTTATCTTCAACGCTGTGGCCGCCCATCAACACGACCTCAGCCTCTTTTAGTTTATCGATACCGCCTTCAATTATTGCCCGCAAGATTGCAAGATCCATATCATTTCCAGGAAAGGCGACAAGATTCATGGCGGTTTTGGGAATACCGCCCATGGCGTAGACATCGCTGAGGGCGTTGGCGGCGGCAATTTGACCGAACTGGAAGGGATCATCGACAATGGGTGTGAAAAAATCGACGGTCTGGATAAGGGCCAGATCGTCGCTTATTTGGTAAACTCCGGCGTCGTCGGCCCGGTCCAGTCCGATCAGGACATGATCGTTGCTGGGAAAATCCAAGCCGCATAATGCTTTGTCCAGGGCCCCTGGAGCTAGTTTAGAACCTCAGCCGGCACCGCTTACGGTCTCGGTGAGGCGAGGTAACTCATTTGATTTCATGGTGATTGTCCTGCTGTGTTCCTGTGGTGTTATCAGACGGATGGGCCACGTTATATTGCCTGCCAGTCTTTATATTCCGTAAAGCCGTTTTTCCCGAACCCTAAGTATGTAATAACAATAAGTCAAATAGGTAATTCCTATCGAGACTGCTGTCTTTCATAGATAAAGCTTATCCGATTATTCGGGAGGCTGCCTTTAAATTTATATGAAAGTGGTTTTACTCTTGAGTCGCTTGCATTGTTCGCTGTGGCTGTGGTCTGATAATTTGTTTCAGCCATGCTGGCTATTTCTATAAGGGTAGAACACATTGATTTTACAAAATAACATTATACTTTTTTAAAAATTGTGTACAATAAGCCGCCGATCCGAATCAGGAATTTGTTTAACAGGTTAAGAGATCGTCTTTTGTTTATCTGGGGGGATAATTGTGAAAACGATTGTTGGCGGTTTAAAGGCGTTATTGTTGCTATGCCTGCTGTTTACCACATCATGCGATATAATATATGGTTTTTGGGGTAGTGGAGATATCTACGGCGGGGGGGGGATCCATGACCGGGCGGCAACAATTAAATATCCGTGGTTGAAGAAAGGTGAAAGAATTGAGACGGTTCGATTAACGAGGAGAATGAGCAATGAAGGATGGGACGTTGCGAAACTGGATGTTGCCAGGGACGTTGATTATCTTTCGCAGCAGGAGAAAAATGTGTTCCTTGCCACAAACGCTCTAAGAAGTGATCCCAGGAAATTTGCGGAAATATACGTTAAAGAAATAAAAAAAAATTATCACGGTAGTATACTTTACTATCCGGATGGAAGAATGGTACGTACATACGAGGGTATACGCGCTGTAAACAAATTGTACAGGCAGCTGTTGAAAGAGAATAAAATGGGCCTGGTTTACCCGTCTAAAGGGCTTTGCAAGGCTGCGGCCGAACATGTCCGCGATCAGGCCAAAACGGGGCGAACCGGCCACAGCGGCAGCAATGGCTCGGGTCCGTTTAAGAGAATGAACCGATATGGAAAATGGTACCTTAGTGCCGGAGAAAATATCAGTTACGGGGTAGGCCGGGGTCTTGGCATAGTTTTACAGTTATTAATTGATGACGGGGTAAGGAGCAGGGCTCATAGGGAAAATATTTTAAACAAAAATTTTAAAAAGGCCGGTGTAGCCATAGATTTACACCCGGTCTATGGTTTTATCTGTACCATCGATTATGCGGAGAACTATATTGAGAAAGAAGGTCCCAGGCTATAGATTTCTGCAGGTGGCAAAAAAGCGGTGGCGAATTTTTTGCCATTGTGACGGCGGATTGTGTTGGTATGGATAGTAGTCCCGACGTCTCCACAGAACTAAGTTCATTTCGAAAGGAAGGAGCGGATTTGTCCGGAATGGTTGCAATCCGAAATGAACGATTGCCGAGTAACTTTTTTTGTAGAGATGACGGTCCATGCTCTGCAGCTCACAGCCGTTTAAATCTTCCTGCAGTACCAGGATGGGGGTCATTGTTGCGATGATATTTTCCCAGTGTCTAAATGGTAGAACCCGCTGACAGACAACAATCTTACAGTGGATATTGCGCAGTTCTTCAACCCTGGTGTTGGGAAAGTTCCTTATGATGCTGGAAAAATCTTTAATTTTACCTTTAAAATTTGGGGTAAGGAGCTGTTCCACGGCCTCTTTTCCCGTAAAAGCCCCATCGGCATTGAAGACTATTCTCTGCACGCGGTCAATGCCGACATAATATTTAAGACCACACTTAACAAGTAATTTTACATGGTTATCCAGCCGATTTAAAAAATCGCCGCAACCAAGACTAACCAGGGACAATTCCCCGTATTTTTGCAAAAACTCAATAGCAGCTTTAGACATGGCAGGTCACCCCGGGGCTGTGCTCGGAGATAGCCCCACTGGTCAGTGGATTACGCACAATAAAAGTTGCAATACTGATTTTTACAATCCTGCGGTTAACTATACTTGATTGCGCGTTTTTCGCAAGATTCAGTTCGAAATTTTTGTGCAAACTTCCGTGGGCCGGCTTATGGCGTCTCTGGGAAAAGATTGGATCGGGATGTGAGGCTTAAAATTAATGGTTATAAATTGACGACTTTGCAGGCAGCTTGTTTAGTGCTTTACTCCATAAAAGCTGTAATAAAAAACAAAAAACAAAACACTTATACCGGCTTACCGGTCATTTCCGGTGTTAGCTTGCTGTAAATCCTGTGTCGGAAAATCGGTATACCATATATATGGGCAAGAATCGGTAAAAACACTACACCTCGTATCTTAACCGGTTTGCTGGTCGGGCAGAATTTTCCAATCTTTTTTTACGGGCGCATTAAAAATCTATCAAATTGGTTAAATTTTTATTTTTTGCTTTATTTTGACAATCTTATATGCTTTACTATCTCCTATATGTAGTGATTTGTTTTAGCCGGTGTCCGCCCGGAGAGCATTATTGCCCGGACGAAAGCCAACTGAGTTTACTATAAACAGCAGAGGTAATGAATATGCAATTATGGAAGAGAGGTGGATCGATCCTGTTGGGCCTGTTGCTGGCATTTGTCGGCGCGCATTTAGCGTTTGCCGTACCCGCCGGGCCTGCGAAAACAATTGAAAATAGCCCCAAGTGGACAATTTCCATAGGGACGGAAATCCTCGATGGTGATACGACATACCAGATCGGTTATCCGTTGACGATGAATGGTCGTACCTACGAGGGCTATTTCCCCTTTAGTGAATTGAAATGGCCTCTGGATGTGGTTATGGCCAGGTTTGCGGCCTCTGCCTCCTTCAGCGGTAATATAAAGGTAAATACTTCCTTTAAAAAGAATGTTACCGAACCGGACGATAAGATGGAGGATTCTGACTGGATTACCGCGTCTAATCCCAGTCGGCTGGATATCTTTTCAACGTCGAATATTTCCGATTTTAACGGGATGATTTTCGATTTTGATGTTGAATACACATTTATTGAAAGGCCGCAGTTTTCGTTTTATGGTGGCGTGGGTTATCAATATCAAAGGTTTGATTATGACGCAAAATTGATCCGTCAATATTCACCTTCCGGGTTATCCGGATATGATTATGTCGGTGATGGCAGCCGGGTTGGTGTTGCTTACGATATCACCTATCATATGCCATATCTTATGGTTGGTACTGATCTGAAATTGGCTGAGAATTTTACCCTGACCGGGTCGCTGGCCTTTGCCCCGTATGTTAAGGCCAAGGATAAGGATCAGCATCTCCTCCGGGAATATGGTGGTAAACTGACGAACGGTGATATGGATGGTATTGCTTTCTGGACCGATATTTCTGGTAAATTTCAGTTTACCCCCATCTGGTTTGTTGAACTTGGTTTCCACGCGGCCAAAATTGATGTCGATGGCACAATGAAGCAATCCTACGTCTGGTTTGGTCATTTTGCCTCAAACAAGGTTGAATCGGAAAGTACACAGGTCTCAGGTTATTTGAATATCGGCGCCAGTTTCTAAATTGATGTCTGGACGGAGGTAAATGGTTATCCGCGCCTGGCCGATTGTCATCGGCGGGTGCGGCTTAAGAAAGGGGGGAAAGGGTTCGTTTTACGGCATCTTTCCAACCGTTGTATTTGTGTGTTCTTGCCTCTTCGTCGAGGTTTGGAGTAAATCTTTTTTCACGTTGCCAGGAGTTTGCAAACTCGTTGGGTGGGGGAAGAAGGCCGACAAACAAGCCGGCCAGGTATGCCGCACCCAGTGCGGTTGTTTCGGAAATAACGGGTCTGTCCACCGGGCTGTTGAGGATATCGGCGAGGAATTGCATGGTATAGTCCGAGGCAACCATGCCCCCGTCCACCCGCAGTACTGTATCATTCTTTTCCCGCCAGTCGCAGTGCATTGCTTCGAGAAGATCCCTGCTCTGATAACAGACAGACTCCAGTGCGGCCCTGGAGAGTTCGGCCGGGCCGGTGGCCCTGGTGATGCCGAATATGGCCCCCCTGGCGTCGGCATCCCAGTGGGGGGCACCGAGACCGGTGAAGGCCGGTACCAGATAGATATCCTGATTTATATCGGCCCGGCGGGCGAGTTTGCCTGTATCGGCGGCGGATGCGATTATTCCCAGGGCGTCGCGCATCCACTGGACGGCGGCACCGGCGACAAAAATAGATCCTTCCAGGGCGTAGGTTGTGGTGTTATCCAGGCGGTAGCCGATGGTGGTAAGCAGTTTATTGTGGGAACGGACAGCCTGACTGCCACTGTTTAAAACTATAAAACAGCCGGTGCCGTAGGTCGATTTAACCATGCCCGGCCGAAAACATGCCTGACCCACAAGGGCTGCCTGTTGATCTCCGGCAATGCCGCAGATGGGAATGGATTTACCAAAGAGTGCGGGGTAGGTTACTCCAAAATCAGCGGAACAGTCCTTGACTTCGGGCAGGAGTGAAGGAACCACATCGAAAAGAGAAAGCAGTTCGTTATCCCACTGGTTCTCATGGATATTGAAGAGCATGGTGCGGGAGGCGTTGGTTGCGTCGGTCAGGTGTTTTTTGCCGCCGCTGAGGTGCCAGAGAATAAAGGTGTCAACCGTGCCGAAAAGCAGTTCTCCGGCCAGGGCTTTTTCCCTTGCTCCGGCAACATTGTCCAGAAGCCACTTGATTTTTGTGGCGGAAAAATAAGAGTCGAGGAGGAGCCCGGTTTTGGCGGTGATCATCTCTTCGTGGCCGTTTTCCCGCAGCATGGCACAATATTCGGAGGTCCGTCTGTCCTGCCAGACAATTGCCCTGTGGATCGGTTTACCAGTGGTTTTATCCCAGATTATTGTGGTTTCCCGTTGGTTGCTGATACCTATTGCGGCAATTTCACGGGCGGAAGAGCCCGCCTGTTCCAGCGCCTCTTGACAGGTGGCCAGGGTGGAGCTCCATATCTCTCCGGGGTCATGTTCGACCCAGCCCGAGCGCGGGAAAAATTGCTCGAATTCCCGTTGAGCCACGGCCTTGATTTTCAGTCGGTTATTAAAAACGATTGCTCTGCTTGACGTGGTTCCCTGGTCAATTGCAAGTATGTATTCTGCCATGGAAAAGCTCCTAACGCCGGAAATGAACGGTAAGCCGGTATAAATGCCTTGTTACTGTTACTACTGAAGTTTCCCGCAAATGATTCATGCCGCGATCCTCAGTAACGTGGTTATAAA
>CAZQOD010000092.1:0-13306 GCA_964594945.1 uncultured Desulfopila sp. | reverse complement strand
AAGAACCATATCCGGCCGGTGGATTCATGGAACCCCATTCCTTATACTTATAATATTCATGCTCATCGGTGACGTAATATCCCACTTTGCGAAGCTCTTCCAGGTTCACAGGTTGATTGCGAAGCTGATTTTCCATGAATTCATCTTCATTTTTCCATGGGAAAAATTCACCATAGCCCAATCGGTTGGCAATGCCTTGAAAAATTTCAACAACAGACCTGGAATCATACATCGGTTTAATCGCTCGTTGAAAGAGCGAGAGAAAAGACTCATACATCCAGTCGGCAACGACTCTGCTTTGTTCAAGGTAGGTACAATCCGGCAGTACCACATCAACAAGCTCAGTGGTGTTAGACATGTAACAATCTATGGAACAGGAAAAATCCAATTTCTCAATTGCCCGTTTAATAGAAGGTTCACTTCCAGATGACATAACCGGATTACCGAAATAGCAGAGCATAGCTTTCAATTTTCCTTCATCGACATCTTTTTCAAAATAGGAAGGAATCCAGCCGCTCCAGAGAAGCCCTTTGTTCAACTTGGTCTTTGGTGCATTGTTTGGTGGTTTCTCCTGGCCATCTGCCCATGGAGATGCCAATTTATACTTACGAATGATGGACGGGCCACCAGGGGCATCAAAAGCACCAACCAGAGCATTCATTGCAATGAGTGCCTGGGTTGCATGGAAAGAGTTGGGAGCCTGGGTTACCCCTGTCCAGCTGTTAACGCCAGCAGCAGGAGCAGCAACTGCAAATTCACGGGCAAGTCTGTCTATGGTACCTGCTGAAATGCCGCAAATTTCCGCGGCCCATTCCGGTGTACGGGCAATACCATCTTCTTCCCCGAGAAGACGCTTTTTAAAGCGCTTGAAACCATAGGTCCAATTCTCAATAAATTCCTTATCGAGGAGTTCTTCTTTCACAAGAACGTAGCACATGGCCATGGCCATGGCGCCGTCTGTTCCCGGTTTTATCGCAATCCACTCCGATGCAATTTTTGCTGTTTCGCTGCGCCTGGGATCGATAACAACCAGTTTTGCGCCCCTTTTTACAGCGGCTTTCAGAAGATTAACCTTCCGCTGTCCAGCTGATGTCGCCAATTCGTTCATACCGAAAAGAATTATATATTCAGACTTTTCGTAATCAATCCATGGCCGCTTTTCGCTGAAGTTTTTCTCATTTGCCATACGTGCCGGGTTATCGCACATCTGCCTGTGGGTCACCTTGTTCGGCGTTCCATAGGCTGCCATAACCGCTTCATGACACCAGTTGTTCCAGTCATTGCCCCGATGAAAACCTACCTCTGACGGATCAAAACTTTTCAGTTTTTGTACCGTCAGGTCAAGAGCTTCATCCCAATCCGCCTTGCGGAATCTTCCATTTTCGCGAATCAGAGGTGTTTTCAGTCTGTACGCAGAATAGGTATTATGATGTGCTTTGGCGCCCTTAATACAGAGCCTGCCGCCGCCCTTGGGATCTCCGGCCAGACCTTTACAACCGGTAATGACATTATCTTTTACTTTTATCTCCTGACCACACAGACCAAGGCAGATAAAACAGTGTGATTTAATAACCTCATCTTTGGCAGGAGCAACTGCTCCTTTGGCAAGTGTTACATAGTCGTCGCCAAGTCCCAGCGTTGCAATCGCCTCGTTCATTTTCTCAAGAACTGCAACATAGGAATCATCAGCACCCTGTCCTGCTGCCTCTACGAATCTTTTATCGTTTGCAAGAAAACTCTTTGTCATCCCTGCAAGGCCCCGATAAAAATCGGTCTTTGCACAGCCGGTAAGTACATCTGCAAATTTTTCACCCCATTCAGCAAGATTGTTTTGCAGGAAATCTCCTTCGACATTCTGTTCCACACAAAAACGCATAAATTCGAGTTCTACTGCAAAATGATCATCAAGATCCTTGTAATCCTCATTTTTATGCAATCCGACCTTACTGAAAAACTCCCGCATTTTAAAAACAGGTTCCTGCATAACAAGAGGCTCTCCTTTTACATAGCAGGACTGGTATGGAAACGCGGGATTATTACCGGCATTAAGAAAAAGATCTGCATAATCATAACGTAACTCATTATACAATTCACCGGCGGCATTCGATTTTAATGAAGTACTTATAAGTGACAGCCCGGCACAAAAATCCTGTGGAACACCCGTCTGAATAACTGCATCAATCGCACCGGTAAACTCTGCTTTTGCCATTTTTTCTATCAGTGACAGGGGAATTTCATCCCTGTAAAGGGCTGAAAGGAACTGATACATCTTCGCCCTGGCAAGGTTTATTTTATTAGTCATATATTTATTCCTTTATTCTAACTTTGATAACACTTCATTCTACTTTAGATATGATATAAAATCAGTCAGATAAGCTAATTTAATCTATCAAAAGAAGAACTAATTTGAACAAATTTCCAACCCTTTCACAGCATGATCCGACTGACACGCTGTTCTATTTTCACTTTGATTTTCTTTGCATGCCAAACAAATCTTCCTACCCGTAGATCGACGACCCTTTAAAAACCGCTTCACGATCCAGCTGACGATCACAATGGAAACTATCGATATCAAAAAGCAAAAAAGCGCACCAAATACGACAGGGTCGTCATTACCGAATCTACACATATAATCCCTGCCAAAAAGCTCGAAAAGCCTCTCACTGCGATACGCTTCGTTGATATAAGATGCCATGGAAATAATAGGCAGATAAAAGGTGATAAAACTGAGCAGAAGCCCTTCCAGGAAATAGTCATAATAGGCCTTGTTCAATTTGGCACTATCTATGTTTTTGGCAAGAGCCTTTCCCTTATCTCTATCCTCACATTGCATGGCTTCTTCCCGAATTGAAAGCCAGTACTGAAAATCTTTTTCCAAAGTTTCAAGACGTTTTGTCCTGATATATTTTTTTAGTACTTTCGTTAATGCAACAGTCAAAACTGCCAACAAAACAATAACTGGAACCGGACCGAGAAAGTGCAGATAACTCAACAGATAATCAAGTACCGCCACACCCTTTTGAATAAAAAGGTAAATATATTCCCAGGCTATATCAAAGTATTCTTCCATATCTTTTTTCAATCAATATTCTGCAGTGGCGAACCACTGCAGAATTATTTTTAAAGCGATCTACTCACTTATGTTTTTATTAAATCCAATACTCAATCTTCAGGAATCTAAAGAAGAGGAAGAACAGGGTACAGGCCAGGATAATTTTCAGCGCTTTTTCGCTGAAAAGTTTCTGGAAACGGCTACCGAGCATTCCACCGACAAAACCACCGATAATAATAGCAATGGCAAGGGTTAAATCCGGCAGATAACCATTCATTACATATCCGATAAAGGAACCGATACTGGAAAAACAGGTACCTATCAGAGAAATAGGCACGGCAACATACATCGGCAGGGCGGCAATGGTGGTCATCATCGGCACGAGCAGAAAGCCACCGCCGATACCGAAGGCACGGGAAACCACACCCACGATAATGCCCAAAAATGCAAAGAGGGCCGGATTAATACGAAACTCCTCGCCCCAGAATTTAAAACGGTAATCAAAAAGGCCGGATTTAACGGGCTCAATTGAACCCATTTCAACCGCGCCGCCCTCTTCTTTGGCTTTTTTCACAGCGGCGTTGAATTTCTGGGTCATGGCCTTGATATTTTTCCGTTTGGCCATGGCGGCAGGTCTCATTTCCATCAGGGTTTTCACGGCCATAATAACAACCAAAACACCCAGCCACTCTTTATAGGCCTTCATGGAGAGGAACTGCGTCACATATTTACCAAGCCATACGGAACCGATGAATATACCCGCACCAAAGGAAAGACCCACCGGCCATGCCACCCTGCGTTCCACTACGGCAAAACGGTAAAAGCTGCCCAATGGAGAAAAAAGTGTCAAAGCGATATTGGAGGGACGAAGAACGTTGGCTGCATTAATACCAACGGGACCTGCGGTTTGCACAAACAATGCCTGGAAAGCGCCCATCAACATACCACCGGCGGCACCGATCATGGAAAAATAGGTTCCCACCAGGATTGCGCCGATAACAATGAAGATCGGATTCATATAACGGTATCCTTTGTTCATCCAGAAACCGTTCTTTAAAACGGCATATGATCCAGTTTTTGCGCCGTTTACATAGACATCAAACTTGGTGTTTGGCGCGGTATGACGAAAAGAGGTAAATTCGGCGGTAAATTTACCGGTCGCCTTGTCAAGATCAATTTTTGTTCCCTTATTCCAGTAATCATCGGTCTGGCTGAGAACGGATCTTGCGAAGATTACAACCTTACCCTTCTTATTACCTTCCTTAACAACTGTGTTGATACCGTACTTCTTTTCATGCCCCCACTTCAGCATATTCCACTGCTCGGCGGTCTTGATGGGACCAAGCATACCTTTGGCAGTTGCGTCAATGGAGTTAAAATCCTTCTTCAGTTTAAACATTGTCGCCGTATAGAGTCCGCCGCCTTTAGCAAATACGAAGGAAGGGCCACCAAATTTCTTGTTGCTTTTTTTACCAAATGCTTCGGGTTTATTGGTCAGCATATAGTAAAGAGGCGGGATGGATGTATCCATCTTAAAACCAAATTTTTTTGCGTTTTTCTTTAATTTTTTCGCCTCATTAATTCCGTCAGAATCCTTAGCTGCAAATTCCTTCTGCTGGGCTACGGCGATGTAAAGATCCGCACCGGGCTGAATTGATCCCGTGATTTTAACGGTATCTCCCGCCTTATACTCGGTTGCCGAAAGACTGCTTTCAGCAAAACAATTGGTATGCGCCACGAGAAAAAAAATCGCCGCGACAAGTGCTGTGGGCCAGAATGATCTCTTCACTTTTCACTCCTTAAAAATGATTGATAACAACCGAACGGACTCCTTCCATCCGGCATAGTGGTTATTAACGCCTTCTAACAAAATATTTTAGCAAGGCATCTTCCCCACAGGGGGGTATAAATAAACATCGGCAAACGTTTGTTTTTCCGATATTAAAGCTGTAATACCTTCTCCACCTTCCCTTCCAGTTCCTGCTTATCTATGGGCTTTACGCAATATTCGTTGGCACCAAAACTCAACGCATCGCGGGCGGTTTCCACGGTCGGATATCCCGTGAGGATTATTGTTTTCATATCCGGCTGTAAACGTTTCAATTCCGCCAATACCTCAATACCGCTCATTTTTTTAAGTTTGATATCCAAAATCGCTAAATCGATATGATTGTTTAGGGCATACCGTATGGCATCCTCCTCTTCCGTGAAGGTGTGTACAATATGTCCACGCCTGGAAAGGATCTTCCTGATAAGCACCACGGCATCCTGAACATCATCCAACGTTAATATTTCCGCCATTTTGTCCTTTAATATATATAAGTTCCCATCCAACAATCCGACTATCAGCGATTGGAATCAAACCCGTATGATATTTCTCCTAACAAATAAAATTAAATAAATTTTTTGGGGTCGTAAACAGCATCCGGGGCAATCTATCCGGCAACTTTTTCAACCTTGGACCTGCCCCTGATGCCACCCGCCACGGGTAATTTGATATGCATGGCGGTACCGGGGGTCAAATAACAACTATTCTTATACATAACCGGGCTCTCAACAACTATCGTGCCATTATGATCCTCAATAATTCCGTAGCTTACGGAAAGACCAAGTCCGGTACCCTTTCCCACAGACTTTGTGGTGAAAAACGGGTCGAATATCCGGTTTTTAATGGCGGGATCAATACCCGTACCGGTATCCATAATAGAGGCTGTGATCATCCTCTCCTCCGGCTCATAGGAGGTACGTATCGTCAATACCCCTCCTTCATATTCCATGGCATGCTGGGCATTGTTGATGAGATTTACAAAGACCTGGCGCAATTTCTCTTCATCGCCCGTTATAACGGGCAAATCATCTGTAAAACATCGCTCGATATCTATATGATCAAGGTGCAAGTTATGTTCTACAATGGCCAATACATCCGCTAGGATCTCATTAATATCAACCTCCTGGGGCGAACTCCCCGATTGCCGGGAGAACTTTAAGAGGTCGGCGACAATCTTCCGACAAGCCTGGCTCTGGCGCTCCATCACCACCAGGTTCTCATAGGCCTCGCTGTCTTCCGAGAAATCATCTTTCATCAATTGTGCATATCCGAGAATAATACCGAGCGGCGTATTTATTTCATGGGCGACCCCCGCGGCCATCTGTCCCACGGAGGCCATTTTCTCGGTGCTGATCATCTGCGATGTCATGGTCTTCAAACGGGTAAGATCCTTGGCTATACCCTCGCAGCCTATCAATTCGCCGGTTTCATTGGTAAGCGCCGTGGCCGAAAGCAGAGAATAGATGATTGATCCGTCCCTTTTGACCAGCTCGGCCTCAAAATCTTCTACAAATCTTTGGTTATGCAGGGTCTTGTTAAAATCATCGAGCCCTGTTTTTTCCGCAAAAAGATGTTTTAAGGTAAGCTGGGGTGGGTTTTCATCGGAATAATCGAGCATTTTTAAACCGGCTTTATTCATATCCTTAATACTTCCTTCCGCATCACAAAAAAACACCATATCCTTAGAATTATGGAAAAAATTTCGGAATTTTTCTTCAGACAGGGCAAGATCCTGGGTCCTGCTCTCAACCATTTCTTCAAGATGGAGATTCATCTCTTTCATTGTCGACCCCGCCTCTTCAAGCCTTTTATTGGCGCGCCTCAGGCTTTCCGCCTTTTTCTGGATGGCCCGGTACCCCTCAACTCCCTTATGATAGTAGATGGTTACTGCGGAAACCGAGATCATCAACAGGGTATTCACCCCGCCCGACAGTGGAGAGAGCATCTTCCACACTTCTTTCTGGTCACTGATTAAAAGTGCCTGTTTCACCATATGTCCCACGGCCCTGGAGATGGCAAAAATAGCCAGGGTTATGCAAAAGTAATGTAAAAATCCCCAGAGAAAATTATCGGGTTCCTTGCGGATGAGTAAAAAAGTGTAACGCAACGATAAAAATGATAAAATTATCATCAGTTGGGAACCGACGATATCAGTGATCACCGAGGGCAGGATATACATTTCCATTACTTACCACCCTCTTCCAGTGAATTTTTGTAAAATGAACGCAAACTCAGATAGAGAAACAACATGGAGGGAACGGCAAGGAGATGATCCAGTTTTGCCAGATAGTAAATTATCTTTACAAACGATAACGGCATATTAACCTTACTTGACAGATAACCGTCCACGTTGCTGAAATCTTCGGGACGCAGGTGGGGAGTACAGGCGTGACCGATCAGGGCCAGAAAGTTCCACATTATCGTCAACACGCAAAAGACCCGCAAGTAAATCCAGCCCCGCCCGGAAAAGGTAGACCTTTTTGTATCCCAGAAGAGGTACCCCAGGGCCGCCATATAGAGTATATGGGCCATCTGGTGGACATAGATTCCCTCTGGCTCACTGTGGGTCTGCAATGCCATGCTCTGCTCCGGTACAGCCAGAAAGCAGATAACAATGACTATAAACAGTATGGCTGATTTCAACATCAATTCCCCGTTGCTACATTTAAACACGGGTGCAACAAAATAATTGCACTTGTGTTACCCGTTTTTCCGCCCCGTACCCTCCTGCGACAGGCGACAAGGCCAAGATTCCGACCCGTTTTGCTCTGGCCTGTAGCATATTGCGTGCCATTATCACAATCAGAACCGAAGAACTATGTTATCTGTTAAAACTAGTATCCAGCCAGAAATGGCGGCAATGGTGTGGAGGCGGGCAAAAAACTCAACATATTGATAATGTTATATATTGATTTCGCAAGTGGTGAACAGGACCGTCAAATTGCCGATACTGAAAAATGCGCAATAAGAAAAAATATTTACCAATTTACGAAAAAGCTATTGAGTTCCATATAAATAATATACTGATTTAACTGGACAAAAGATAGCTTGGCAAATTCTGCGTATGGAGGATTTAGGTATGATATTGATCGAGATGGAGAAAAAACCACTAATATAGAGGGAATTCAAGGGACGGGGTCAACTTTCCATGCATCATTTTTGTCTCCATGCGTCAAAAATGATGCATGGAAGTTCTCCCCACACAGGGTTATTTACGAAAATCTTCAGAACGAAGTTTATATTTTCGCATAAGTCGTTGAAAAGCCTGTCTGTCCACGCCACTTGCCCTGGCCGCAGCGGAAACATTACCACCGCTCTTTTTTAAGGCCTGGACCAGGTAGGCCGTTGTGAAACGTTCCAGGGTTTTTTCCTTGGCTTCTTTATATTTTCCCGTAAGAAAGGCGCAATCGGCAACCGGTTCCGGCTCGGTGTGGTGATCGAACCTGGCGGATGCCATCAAATCTTCGGGGGTAATATATTGATCTTTACAGAGGAGGGTGGCCCGGTTAATGGTGTTTTTCAATTGTCGGACATTACCCTTCCAGTTTTTTTGCATAAGAAACTGCATGGCCTCCGAGGTAAAATCCAAGCTGCCGCGTTCATATTCCACCACGAATTCATTTAGAAAATTGCGGGCAAGAAGGGGGATATCTTCAGCAATTTCAGCAAGGGAAGGAAGGGTCACCGGCATCACGTTTAATCTATAAAAAAGATCTTCTCTAAACTCGCCACGGGCCATTTTTTCTTCTAAATTCTGGTTGGTTGACGCCAGCACCCGCACATCCACCTTAAAAGTCTTAGTCTGACCGAGGGGTTGAATCTCCTTTTCTTGCAGGACCCGGAGCAATTTAGTCTGTACCGAGATGGGAATATCGGCAATTTCATCGAGCAGAAGCGTGGAACCGTTTGCCTCCAGGAAAAGGCCGTCCTTATCCGTTTCCGCTCCGGTAAAAGCACCTTTCACATAACCGAAGAGCTCACTTTCCAAGATATGTTCAGGCAGGGCCGGACAGTTAACGATAATCATCTCCTTTTTCGCCCTGTTGCTCATGCTGTGTATGGCCCGCGCGGCAATTTCCTTACCCGTTCCGGACTCGCCACGAATAAGAACGGTGGCACAGCTGGTCGCCAGCCGGGAAAGGAGTTCAACGGTATGTAATATCGGTTTTGACCGACCAATAAAACCCGTCTTAAAAGATGATTGGGTGAGTTGATGTTGCAGCTCCCTGTTTTCACGGAGCAGTTGCGTTCGCTCAAGCGCCCGACGCACCGCCCCGACAATTTTATCATTGTCAAAGGGTTTTTCGTGAAAATCATAGGCACCATCCTTGAGCGCCCGTACCGCCATTTCAATGGTGCCATAACCGGTCATGATAATAGTGGTGATGGTCGGATCACTCTCCGCCAAACGTTTAAGCAGCTCAAGCCCGTCCAGATCCGGCATTTTAATATCAGTGAGCACAACATCAGGACGCAGTGACTCCACCATTTCCAAGGCCTGCATGCCGGACGTTGCAAGGACGACATCACATGCACACGCTCTGGAAATCACCTTTTTCAGAAGAAACAAAAAATCTTCTTCATCGTCCACAATAAGAATACGTCTCTTCAATTGTCCATCCTCTACCTTAACGACCATAAAAAACCTATTTTCTCATATTCAGTCTGCAAGATTAATATATCAGCCCTTGGTTGCGGCCATCAGATGAAAATATGTCTGGATAAACTTACCGGACACAGTATCAACAAGAGATGAGTAAATTCCAGGACCCTGGGGAAGCCGACCCACTAAAACAAAAAACACTTCATTTGAAAGGCGGGTTAACTCGTTCATAATGGACTCCAGGAAGACGGAATCAAGTTCCTTGCCGCCATTGGACCTGCAACGGATAGGGCGGGAATCAAAGAGAATACAGGAGTTATCCACCGAAAGGGGACAGAGCAGATTCTCTTTGACGTGCAGCTCCTGCAAACCCGGCAGTTGATGAGGGGTAAAACATTGCAGTGAGTTCTGTAATGTCTTACTGCACACCAGGGCGCGATCAATCGCCTCCGTCCTGGACGCAGCTGTTAACTTACGGTTAATACAGTCATTCAAATGCAGGGCTTCCAACAGGGGTATCTGGAAAAAGGCGTGACAGCAACTATCATTTTTACGCCCGCATGACCCTTTAATATTCATCTTTACCATCTGCGCATCCACGGCATGGGCAAGCTCTTGATATTCCGCGAAGAAAGAAGAAAGAATATCCGGATGATCATGGGCTATCCGGGGTGCTTTTATAGAAAGGCTCCCCTGTTTTTTTCCATATTTACGTAAGAATTTCCACTGCCTGTATGTGGCGGGCATGGCCCTGGTCTTCTTCAGTTCCTTTTTTGTACGTTTCATGCCGAGGCCACGACGCAGCAGATAAGCCGAAGTAATCGTGCCGGTACGTCCCTGACCGAACCTGCAATGGACCAACACTTTCTTTTTCAGGTAAATTGCCTCGTCAAGCCATTGTAGACCCTTTTCCAGCTCATCCATATCGGGGGCGCATTCATCATAGATCGGTAGATAATAAACTTCAAACCCCGCCTCCTCTTCCAGTTTATGGAGGTCGCTGTATTCATGACAAAGATTGATAATACCATCGATCCCCTGTTCACGAATATCGTCAAGTTCGTCGTAGGACATCGGTGCACGACCGACACCTAAAAAATCGGTTATCCAGGTAATTTTATAACCCATGCGAGAACTCCTTAGGGAGAATTCTTCACTGTGAAAAAAAGAGCTCAAGATGGGTTGCCACCGACTCTTCATCTCTAAAAACCATATCCATCTGTTTGGAAGTGCCGAGCATCCGTCCCAGCGTTCTCAAACATTCGATCATCTGATCCGCAGGCAGTGCTTCTATTTTGCCGTCGAGAAGATCGGTTTTACAACTAACCTGAAAGCCTGTTTCCCGTAAAATCGTTTCAATAAATTGCAAGCGGAAATAGCGCCCGGCAAAAGTCCCGCCACCTCCGGCAAAACGAATAGAACAGTAGTTTTGTGCGCTTTTTTCACCGCACAGGGTATCGACCACGGTGAAATGGTAGCCAAAGCGCATATTCAAATTAAGGTAATCTTGCCCATATACGGCATAACTGGCAGACTCCGTGCTGTTTTTAAAGGCAAAACCATCGGATAAAGCGGCATCATCATACTCTTTCCAATTATAATATACATGGTCATCCCAAATGATGGAAGGATGGGTAAGACCATGCCACAGGGCGTGGAACGGTGTTGATTTCACATCTTCTATTGCCAACGATGAACAACTTTCCTGTTGATCATGCCCAGCGTCAACATCCACCAGGTATAGTTCAAAGGGCAAAGTTGTGGCAAGTTTTTTTCTATAACCTTTACGGCTTCCCGATAAACCAATGGAAAACATTGCCCGCACCGCCTTTTCATGGGAGAATCTCAAAATATCGTGAAAAGATCGGCAACCGTCGGCAATAAATGAATCCGCATCCGGATCCAGGAGAGTAAGGGGGGCAATAAAATCACAGATAGCCTGAAGCCTGCGAAAATAGGGGTACTGTTCCCTGACTTTCAAAATACTATCCCTGTCGGCAAGCCCGGCGTCCCGGCCCTTAAAAACCTTTTGTCTACCCGCGTCGACGGTAATTAATAGATCGGCGGAAATATATTTTTTTACCTCCCGCGCTGCAACAATCAGGGGAATATTGCGTTCTCGGCAGATGGTTGCAAAATGGCAGGCCACACTGCCCCCCGTCGCTACCACCGCCCGGCATTTTGCCAAAAAAAGAATTAGTGAAGAGGGCGTATTATCAACCACCAGGACAACATCTGCCGGTAAATAATCCGGATCGGAGTCGGCGCGGAGTAAAAATGCCCGCCCGGATCCGCACCCCCTGGCCGCCGTAACACCCCCGTGGTAAAGAAGCGGCAAAGAATCTCTGCCCACGTCATCGATACTGTCTACAACAGCCGAGTGTGAGGTTTGCAGGGGGCGACTCTGTAAAATAACCGGCCCGCTATCATCAATGGCCCATTCAATATCCTGGGGACAACCGAAAAACGATTCTATTTCCACAGCCATTCCGGCCAATTTCTCGGCCTCATTCCTATTTATCGGCCCCCGGCTAAAAGAACAAAGCACTGGAGACAGAGCCTCTTTTCTAAAACTAAGGAGATGGGGTATGGTTTCGCCGGAAACAAGTTTTTCACCGGTTCCCTTGACGCTGTGGATAAACAGGGTGTCCTTTTCCACCCTTTCCGGATCTGCGGTATAGATAACACCGGCGGATTTGGCCTTTATCATCTCCAAAACCAATACCGCCATCGGCGCCTCTTCGTCACTTATGCCAGCCCCTATCCTGTAGAGCAGACTGCTGGGTGTATATTTCGAGGCCACCACCTCTAAATATTTACTGAAAATATCCTCCGGCAAAACATTGAGGACCGAATGGTATTGCCCCGCGAATGAATGATAACCATCTTCGTTAACCGCGCTGCTGCGCACGGCAAAACGACCTTTTTCTTCAGCCATAATACCCGCCAAAAGATCATCAATCGCCTTCTGCAGGGCTTTATTGATTTCGGGTGGTATTTCAGCGCCTAAAACCAAAGACATCAAAGACCGGGACACAGCTTGCAGGGAAGAATTATCATCGGGGTCCAGGGTCAGGAGACAGCGATTTATTTGCGGGCGAAGTCCGTTATATTCAACCACCGCATTCCAGCTGTTAGTTGTCACGACGAAACCGGTGGGTACACAATACTCTAATTTTTGAAACAGCAGGGCCAGGTTCCTCGCCTTATTGCCGGTACATTTCTGTTGTATTGTCGCGTCGCTTAAGCAGATCACATGGGGAGGCCCCGATATATTTGCCTCACCGGCCAGAAGAAAGCGGCAATAGGAATCAAATTTTTTAAAATATATCGCTAAATCCGAACCGACACGCGGTGAAATAGATTTAAACTCACCGACCAGGGCACCAATCGCCTCGCTGAGCTGATCATAAAGGGCCATGACCTTCGTCCACTCACTCGGCCTTCCTTTAAAAAGAAGATCTTGAAAATCCGCAATTAATTCGTGGCATCGATGATCGTATTCAAGAAATCTTCTAAACGACTCGTAGGTTTCACGCTGCAGAAGATCCGGGGCAAAAAATCTATATCGCCAACGCTTAAACAGATTACCGGTAATCATTACTGACCTCTCTGTTGAACATACATATATACCAACAATACCATCAAAACCCGTAAAAGCAATATCATCACCTCGATTTAACCCGCAGTTTTACCAATAAACAGACCAACACCGAAAATAACCGGTAAGCCGGTATAAATGCCTTGTTACTGTTGTTAGCATCCGGGTTTTTATAGTCTATTATTTCTTGTTTTTTATTACAGCTTTTACGGAGTAAGGCAC
>CAZQOD010000091.1:0-13356 GCA_964594945.1 uncultured Desulfopila sp. | reverse complement strand
TCCGGACATTGGTAATTATTGGGTGGTTTAGGTTATTATTTATCCATATTATTAATGTAAGTTGGAAAATAATAACAAATATGGTTACTCAGTGCGGAGATAATGTTATTGCCTGAATTTTGCGACCGGCGAGTTACTCTTCGGCGGAGTGCAAGATTTGGTTGTTATCAATCATGGGGAGAACGAGGCATGGACGCGTTGCAGGGAGGTAAATTTTTAACGACCAAGGAAGTCGCCAAGCTTCTCCACGTGAACGATAAAATGATCTACACCCTGGTTAACGACAAGGGTTTGCCGGCCACGAAGATTACCGGTAAGTGGTTGTTTCCCCGGCGGTTGGTGGAGGAGTGGCTGGAAACGAACATTCTGAATTATAAAAAAGCCGGAGGCGGCTGTTCTGCGGATGCAGGTATACTTTTATTGGCCGGCAGCGATGACCCGCTTTTTCAGAAAACGTTGACAATTTTTCATAATAAAAATCCGGGAGCCATCGCTTTTTTTGCAAATCTCGGCAGTATGGGCGGTTTAAAAAGTCTCAGGCGCGGCTTGTGTCATATAGGGGTTTGTCATCTTCTCCAGGATGATAGACAAGAGTATAATTTTGATTTTGCCGAACAGGAGCTTGAAAAGGCGCCGATTTTCGTAAATTTCAGTCGTCGTGAACAGGGACTCATCGTTGCTCCGGGAAATCCGAAACGGATAACGGGGGTTACGGATCTTGGTAAAGATAATGTGAAGATAGTTAATAGGCCCCTGGGTACCGGTACCCGTCTACTACTGGATTACGAGATCGCCAGGTCCGATGTTTCCGCCACCGGGATTGCCGGTTATGGCCGGGAGGTATCCCGTCACCTCGACGCAGGTCTTGAGATTCTTGGAGGCAGGGCGGACGCCGCCCCGGCAATTCGGGCCGTGGCTGGTCTTCTGGGGCTTGATTTTATACCGTTGCGCTGGGAGAGGTTTGATCTGCTGATAGCCAGGGAATTTTTCTTTGAAAAGGGAATTCAAAGATTTATCAGTATCTTACATGAAAAATCTTTTCGAGAACTGGCCGGGTCTTTTGCGGGTTATGATATTTCATTGTGTGGGAAAATGCTTTTCCCTGATAACTATAAGAATGAGGAAAAAAATGATTAAAAAGATTTTTTACGGTTGTCTGGTTCTTTCCATGGTCACTTTCGGGGTGAAAAACGTGATGGCCGGTGCGGTATTGAAGATGTCCACCACCACAAGTACCCAATCATCGGGACTGCTTGACAGGTTGTTGCCGGAATTTGAAAAAGATACCGGAATTTCGGTTAAGGTTGTGGCCAAGGGAACGGGGGCCGCCATTCGTGACGGTAGGGACGGTAATGTGGATGTGATCTTCGTCCATGCAAAGGGCCGCGAAAATAAATTTGTAGCCGACGCTTATGGTACGCAACGCTACGCGGTTATGCATAATGATTTTGTTATTGTCGGCCCGGAAAAAGATCCGGCCGGTATAAAGGGGCTGTCCGATGCAGCCCTCGCTCTGAAAAAGATTGCTGCGGCTGGGGTGATGTTCGTCTCCAGGGGGGACGATAGCGGCACCCATACAAAAGAGCAGGCGTTGTGGCGGAATTCCGGTGTTACCCTTGAAAGTAAGGTGCAAAAGATTGTCCGTAAGGGCAAGGAAAAGGAAATTACTTTTCAGATGCCGGCCGGGTCGACTTCCTGGTATAGGTCGATTGGCCAGGGTATGGGGAAAACACTAACATATGCTGAAGAAAAGCAGGCCTATACGATGTCTGATCGGGGAACCTTTATTAAATACAAGTATGGTAAAAGCCCGGCTCTTGATTTGGAGGTACTCTGTGAGGGCGGGTCGGCTCTGGCCAACCCCTACGGTATAATTCCGGTTAATCCGGCCAAATTTCCCCATGTAAAGTATGATTTGGCCATGAAATTTGTAAATTGGCTCATCTCCGCGAAGGGGCAGAAGTTGATAAATGATTATCGTCTTGAGGGCAAACAGCTTTTCCACGGGGATGCCAGGTAGATTTTCTCCACGGTGTTTTGGCGCGGGGGGATATTAATTTTTCTCCGCGTCTTTTTTCCGGATAACACCCAAATGTCACAAGATTGAGGTTTGAGTTCTTTCCCGACCTGGTCTGCTGCCCCCGCTAAAGTTAGAATAGGATCTAATGCATTATTTTGTTATAGATTGATGGCATCGGGTAAAACCTGTTGCCGTGCTTGACTATTCGCCCGTTTTTGCGTTACGTTGGTCTTTTTTCTTTATCACCCCAATAAACAGGACAGGGAATGGACTTGCTTTTTGATAGTGTTCGATCCGCGTTTATGCTTTTTATGTCCTGTGATCCAGAGCTTATAGAGATAGTTCTGGTGTCGCTAAAGGTAAGTTTTACAGCCACCATTATTGCCTCGGTCTTCGGTGTGCCCGGTGGTTTTTTTGTGGCTTATACCTCTTTTTGGGGCAAGAGATTTGTCCTTACCTGTCTCAATACCCTGCTGGCTTTACCAACTGTGGTTATAGGTCTTCTTGTCTATTCGTTTATCTCCCGACGGGGTATTTTGGGGGGGCTCGATCTGCTTTATACCCAGAAGGCAATTATCATAGGCCAGGTCATTCTTATTATGCCGGTGGTGATGACTTTAACTATCGCCGCAATCAGCCGTATTGACAGTCGTTACCGGATGACTGCTTTGACCCTTGGGGCCAAGAAATATCAGATGGCCCTGGTGGTGATGAAAGAGGCGCGCTATGGTATTTTTGCTGCGGTTATAGCAGCCTTTGGCCGGGTGATAGCCGAGGTTGGAATCAGTATGATGCTGGGCGGCAATGCCAAAGGGTTTACCCGGACGATGACAACGGCCATGGCCCTTGAATATGATAAGGGCGAATTTGTTTTGGCCGTGGCCCTGGGTATTGCCCTGATGACCCTGGCCTTTATCGTAAATCTTATATTTCATCTTTTACAGTCCAGGGCGAAGACCAATGTTATATAGTCTGCAGAGGTTGACACGTACATATGGTGAACGCACCATTCTTGATATAGAGCATCTTGAAATACGGTTGGGTAAGGTCTATACCCTTATCGGGCCCAACGGGGCTGGAAAGACAAGTCTTTTGAAAATCATGGCCTTTTTGGACAGGCCGACCAGTGGTACTGTCGATTTTTTAAATAACAGGGTGGAATATACGGATAAAAATCTCTTCTTTCTGCGCAGGAGGGTTGTTCTCCTTGATCAAAATCCGATTATGTTCACCGGCTCGGTCCTGGATAATGTTGAGTTTGGTTTGAAAATTAGAAATATCCCGCAGCGAAGAAAAAAGGCCATGGAAGCGTTGCAACTTGTCGGTATGGAAAATTTTGCCTGCCGTTACGCGGGGAATCTCTCCGGTGGAGAAACAAAACGTGTGGCTCTGGCCAGGGCCTTGGCCTTTCGACCGGAGGTCCTTCTTTGTGATGAACCCACCGCTAATGTGGATAATGAAAACCAGGAGATAATCTTTAATATTATTAAAAATATTAACTACTTGGAAAACACTTCCGTGGTCTTCTCGACCCACTATCTGTCCCAGGGACAGCGGTTGGCCGATTTTACTCTTTTATTGCAGAATGGTGTTATTTCCGACCAGGTCGGCGATAATATTTTTCGCGTTCGTATCCTGGATCGAAGATCCGATAAAATTTATTGTCACTTCACAGAACAACTAGTTCTGCAACTCCCGGCAACCCTGTTAGCCCCGGAAATCAGGATAGCTGAGTTGGTTGTCGACCCCCGTGAAATTTTAATTAGCCCTCGAAATTGTAATATGGCGGATGGCTCCCAGCTCAGGGGCAAGGTTATACGGCTTGGTCTGGAAAATACCGGGGCCAGGATTGTCGTCGATGTGGGGGTAAAGCTGGTGATTATTATCAGCATGGAGCAATATCATCGCCTGCGCCCATGCCTTGGGGAATTGTTGGAGCTGTTTATTCCCCATGCTGCTGTTTCCTGCACCGCTAAAAGCATTATTCCAGCGGATTAATCATTATCCTGTATTTCCCAGTCAACATCATTAGCTTAAGGTTTGAGCCCTGTCCCAACCTCGTCCGGGGGAGGTCGTAAACCCGACCAGGGTCGGAGCAGTACTTTACATATCATTTTGTTATTAAGTTAGTGTCTGTCCAAATAAAAACAAAAATATTTATTGACATCGCTACTGGTACGTTTATATTATGATCAAATGATCATAACTAAGTTTAATGGAGGATAGAATGGTACGTCCGAAACGACTTCGGAGCGTGATATCGCCACCGGTTGTTACAAAATACAGACCGGATGGCATGGATTCCCGGGGGGAAGTAACCCTTTCCCTGGAGGAGTATGAGGCCGTTCGTCTCATTGATTATGAAGGGTTGGACCAGAGCCAGGCCGCAGAGGTTATGGATGTATCTAGGCAGACTTTTGGCAGGATTCTCAGGATGGGGCGCTCCATTCTGGCCCGGGCCGTTGTTGAGGCTAAATTATTAATAATTGACGGCGGGTGTTATAAAATCGGGGGCGATGAAAGTCGTAGGAGATATGGACGAATGCGGCGCAGGAGATATCATGGTGAACAAATGGAACAGGGAGATATGACAATGAATAATGATTTTAGACAGGGAGCAGGCCAGGGCCGCAATCAGGGGCAAGGTCGGAACCAGGGAAAAAACAAGGGTCGCGGATGCGGGGCTGGTCAGGGATGTGGCCGGGGCTGTGGCGGTGGCCGGAAACAGGGTGGCGGATCCCGGAATAACCAGTGAGGGGATTCGCATAAAATGGCGTAAATATATGTAATGGAGGTAAATTATGCCGGGATTTAATCAACAGGGACCGATGAACGAGGGTCCGAGAACAGGAAGGGGCATGGGGCCCTGCGCAACGACTGCAACAAGGCCCATGTCCGGACGAAGGTTTTGCGGAATGGGCCGAGGTGGCGGTGGAGCAGGACGACAAATGGGAAGAAGGGGTATGTTTGGTAACCGCTTTGGTGGCGGCCTACAAGATCCTTTAGAGTCCGATGAATCCCTCCGTTACCAGATAAAAAATCTGGAGGAAGAGCTCAGTGCTTTAAAAAGGCAACTCCGGGATGCTGATGTTGCTGGTGCCGATAACAGCGTAGTCCAACAATAGGTTGTAAGGCGCAATTGGGTAGATGATCAAAAGGCCCGGATGTTTTTTTGTGGGCCTTTTGTGGAGGTGGCCGGGAACCATATCGGTTTCCCGGTGTTGCTTTTGGAGGAAATCCATTAATATTAAAAAAATTCTTGTATAATTTATAATAGAGGTTATAATTCCTCTTGAGTTGTTCTGAAATAGAACAGGGTTGTATCATGTTGTTATCATAAACCTCGTTGTTTTCCTAAGTTTTGCCAGTCTTCATCGGAGTTTCTGTCTTATTCAAGGTATATCCCACGGTCGATGGATAAAATCGGTTCATGTCTACGGTTGATTCCCAAGCAGGTTTTTGGGAGGTATCTTCTGTTGGTTTGTATATGTGTGGATTACTGCGAAGTTTCGCAATCGGGTACGGATTATTACCTGGCAAAACAAAGGAATAATAATGAGTTTTAAAGAGTTTCAGTTTCATACAAAAATTTCAGCGGGCATTAAGCGCTGCGGTTATAACGAACCAACGCCGATCCAGCAAGAGGCCATACCCCATATCCTTGCAGGGCGTGATATTATCGCCCTGGCCCAGACCGGCACCGGGAAAACCGCGGCTTTTGTCCTGCCCATTCTGCAAAGATTACTAAAGGGGCCCCGTGCCAGGGTACGGGCATTGATTGTGGCCCCCACCAGGGAACTGGCCGAACAGATCCATGACAATATTTGTCGGATGGCTGTACAAACCGGGATTCGCAGCGTTGTCGTTTATGGTGGTGTGGGAAAACAGCCGCAGCTTAAAGGTATACGGGCCGGTGCGGAAATAATCGTCGCCTGTCCGGGCAGACTGCTCGATTTATTAAATGGTAAGACGTTTAATCTTCGAGGTGTTGAACTATTGGTTCTTGATGAAGCCGATCATATGTTCGACAAGGGTTTTCTGCCGGATATTAGAAAGATTATCAAACAGTTACCTGGTAAAAGGCAATCGCTGGTTTTTTCCGCGACCATGCCCGAACCAATTCGTCATCTCCTGGAGGAGATTTTAGATAAGCCGATCACGGTGCAGATTAATCACACCCAACCGGCTCCCACGGTGTCCCATCTTCTTTTTCAGGTTGCAAATACAAAGAAGACAGCGCTTTTAAAAAATATTCTTAAAAATCATGACATGACCAGTACGCTGGTTTTTACCCGTACGAAGTATAAGGCAAAAAACCTGGCCCTTCATCTTGAAAAGGCTGGTTTTTCCGCTGTTTCCTTACAGGGAAATCTCTCACAGTCTAAGCGGCAGCGGGCGATGGACGGTTTTCGGGATGGCACCTTTAATATTCTTGTGGCAACGGATATTGCCGCCCGCGGCATCGATGTCCGTGCAATTTCCCATGTGATTAACTATGATGTCCCGGATACTGCGGAGACATACACCCACAGGACGGGGCGTACGGGAAGGGCGACTTTAAGCGGTAAAGCATACACCTTTGCCAACTATGATGATGGCAAGATGATTACGCTTATTGAACGCAGTCTTGGTAAGAAAATGGTTCGCGAACCCCTGCCGACTCTTGTTGAGATATCAGGAGACACGAGGGATAGACAAAAGCGGAAGTATTTTTCCGGGCCCAAACAAAAAAAGAACAAGCCAAATATGGTCGGTCGTGGTAGTAATCGTCGAGCTGGTGAAAATACGTTTGATTTTGGGGTGGGAAACCCAGGTCGGTAATGTTTTTTCCTACCCGCTGTTGTTGTCCCATATATCCGGCAGGCAGGGCAACTTTAGTGCCTTAATCCGTAAAAGCTGTAATAAAAAACAAGAAACAAGGCACTTATCCGGCTTACCGGTCATTTCCGGTGTTAGACTTGTTAATTGCAGGATTTAAGTAGAATTGATTTTTGTCCGGTTAACCGGACGTTCAGTCGAATGATCAGATGATAATTCGACACTATAACAAATAGGTTCCATATGGAACCCAGTAAAAGGAGTAGTACAAGATGGCTGAAGGAACAGTAAAATGGTTTAATGATGCGAAAGGTTTTGGTTTTATTGAGCAGGATGGTGGCAGTGATGTATTTGTTCATCACTCCGCTATTCAGGCCCAGGGTTTTAAATCTCTGGAAGAGGGGGCGCGAGTAAGCTTTGAAGTAGTTGATGGCCCCAAAGGACCAGCCGCAGCTGATGTTGTGCAGCTGTAAAGCTGAACGATTGATAGAAAAGGCCCCGCATTTTGCGGGGCCTTTTTTTTTTGTGCGGTGGATATGGCTGAGTTTCATACGTAATTAGATAAAAAAACACTTGTTATCTGCCTTTAATCTTAAATTAAAACATTATGAAAAAAGTAACTACAGCAATTATAATAATTGTCGCTATGGTAGCTGGATTCTATATGGGAATAAAATGGAATCAGTTTCAATATGATGATCTTTGCCTTGATATGGGGGGTGGAAAAAATCCTGGTAATTATCCAATTTGTGTAATTGAAAAGACCATAAATAATGAAAAATATAGGCAGGAATTTGATGTTTGTGATGAAAACGGCAAAAGATATAAATCTGCTGAAGATGCAAGGCATGTCGGTTTAAAGGATGAAGACTTTGGTGCAACATATTGTCCGGAGTATAAGATGGATCCATCGTGGGATATTAATAAGGATGGCGTAAATGACTGTTATGACGATAACAGTTGTAACTCTAATAGTGATTACATGTTGCCTAGACCAAAAGACATAGAATCGGAACAAAAATTCCCTGGTTTTTCCATTAAGGTAATATTAACAACAAAGGCAAAAGAAACTATAATATCTCAACGGGAAAGTATCGTAGCTTCTTGCATGATAGATGGAGGCGGTAAAGACGGTGAGATATACAGTTTTAGAAAAGAAATATATTTGCCGGCCGATACCTTCAATTTAAATGATATTAAAATTCCTAACAAGGTTAAGCAAACAATAGATAATGATAAAAAATATAAATTGCTTATTAATGTTATAAGTGGAAGAAAAACAAATAAAAATAATCTGTTATCATGCGATTCGCCGAATGTGGATATTGATACGATCTTTAATAAAATGATTACCATAAATTGTAAAACCATCGGTGAATAAGTTTGTATAATTTGGCTCAATAATTGTTAATCAATTTTAATATTAACCCCCCGCCGGAATGACTCTTTTAAGAAAACACTAAGTCTGGCCTTATGGACAGCTATATGAAACCCTTTTAAAATTGAATTACAGTGAAAATCAACTCTGAATATATAGGTATATCAAGCAAATATGCCTGGTTTTCTGGAGTTAAATTATTTGATAGGGAGGGTGGTGCATACCCCGGCAAAATTATTCGATGTGCATTTGTTGTCGTATCTTGTAAATAGTGCCTAAACTCAATTTGGATAAATTAAACGGTGAGCATTTGTTTATGGTCTTTTTGTAATAGCCATTGATATCTTCTCCAAAAGCATCTATTTTACCTGGAGATGCATGGCGCATTGTCTATTTTTCCAAGCTAACGGCCAGGGATAATCAAACGCTGCACCACAAGGAGGTTTTTATGCCGATTATTACCATTTCCAGGGGGAGTTACAGCCACGCTAAATCCATAGCTGAAAAACTGGCTGAGAAACTTGGTTATACCTGTCTTTCCAGGGACAGTATTGTTGACAGCCTGGAGGAGTTTCATCTTCCTGAGATTAAACTTATGCGGGATCTAAACGATGCTTTTTCAATTCTTGACCGCTTTCCCCATGGTAAAAAAAGATTTAAAACTACGATAAAATCAGTATTATTACATCACTTTGTACGTGGTAATGTTGTTTACCACGGTCTTGTGGGGCATCATTTTGTTCGCAATATATCGCATGTCCTTAAGGTTCGGATAATTGCCGATACCGATGAAAGGATAAGAGCGGAGATGGCCAGGGAAAAAATTGATGAGAAACAAGCCCGTTATATGTTGAAAAAGGATGATGATGAGCGCCGAAAATGGGGTATGTTCCTCTATGGTATTGATATTGTAAACCCTGAAGATTATAATCTTACCTTGCGTATAGGTCATCTGTCTGAAGATGAGGCGGTGGATATTATTGCCAATGCGGCTGAATTCCCCTCTTTTCAAGAAACAACGCAGTCAAAAATGCTTCTTGCCGACTCAGCAATGACGGCCCTGGTGGCAAAAAAACTCTTTGATTTTCCCAACGCCTCGGTTGTCGTTGAAAGCGGCAGGGTGGCCATCTCTTTAAAAGTTCCCGACGATCAGCAGCAGTTGATTCGTGATCGTATCGGCGAGATGTTGGAAACCGTGGACGGGGTTAAAGATTATTCCGTGCAGTTTGAAACATATTTTTAGGCGGGACCTGGGCTGCGCTTGGTGTATGAGCCTATTCCCTTCGCTGTTTTTTTATGTATTTTGTTGTTTTTTTGCTCCACTGCCCACCATAAACGAGTCTGGTAATCCTTTTATATAGAGGTCCTGTTTAGTGTAGGGGATTTCTATGCACTCTTGCTCAAATTTTTTATAAATTTCACTGTTTAATATATCCGTTACTCGACCGCTTAATTCGGGACGGGGTACCCAGCAACGTAGTTCAAAATCGAGACTTGATGCACCAAAGACACTGAACTTTACGGAGGGCTTCGGGTTGGCGCAGACCAGTAGTTCTTTTTTGGCAATATCCAGCATTATTTCTTTGACCCGATCAATATCGGTGCCGTAGGCAACGCCGACATGTACCCGTATGCGCATTTTTTTGTGGGGTCCTCCCGACTGGTTTATAATGGTGCTGTTGCCGATAATGGAGTTGGGGATGGTTATCTCCACATCGTCTCTGGTCAGGATGCGGGTGGATCGCAGGCCGATATTGGTTACCTTGCCGCGTTCTTTTCTGTCTATGACGATATAGTCGCCAACTTTATAGGGGGCATCGGCAAGGATAAATACGCCGGCAAAAAGATTGGAAAGAGTATCTTTTGCGGCAAAACCCACGGCAATACCTGCAATACCGGCTGATGCCAGCCAGGCGGTCATATCAATTCGCCATATCACAAAGATTGCGTAAATTCCCACCGAAAAAATAACAACCTTTGCCGCGTTATCAAAGAGTGTCAGGGTTCGGAGTTGGATAAAAGCGAATTTATCACTCAGTGCCGCCAGTCGTGCCAGGAGAAGTGTGGCAAGTCGGGAAAAGAAGATGATCCAGACAATAACCCCGAGGCTTTGAATACATTGGGTGAGGAGATGCAGCACGGATTCTGCGATCGGCATAAGAGAAAGGCCGTATGAGACCCCGGTTACGACGAATGTATAGTAGACGGGGGGGCGAAGAAGAATGACGATTTTATCGTCAATGGCCATCTTTGTTTTGGTTGTTATTTTTTTTAGGAATTTAAAGAGGATCCATGTGGTGATGGAGGCCACCGTTATTGTGACGAGAATTGCGGCAAAACCCTGCAGCCAACCGTTACCAGCAAACAGGTCAATGACCGGTTGCAGTGAGGCGATGATAGTTTTGTCGACGGTGGTTTTTAGTTCTTCCGCCGCCTGTAGGTCGGTTGCCGTATTTATAATAAAAAAAATATTTAAGAAGAACAGTGTTGTCCGCCATTTTTCTGATTTTCGAAAACAATACATAATATTCCCGGTATGTAAGACATAAATCATATATCCAGCAAGATATCCCGGACCATATGGGATTATCTAGTGCCTGTCCATGGATGAGTAATTTTGCACTAAATCGAGGCGCTTGATGAATTTAACCACAGGCATATATGCGATGTCTCATACCTCGCTTTATCGGAGGATTAAATTTTGAAAACAACAAAGAGTTAGGGGAAAATGGTCATTTATGGACAGGCATTATCTAGCCGGACGTAAATAATCGACGACAATATATTACCTGAATCTTCTATGCATAACATGTTAAAAATTTTCAGGAGCTTGTTCGGGGGCAGATTTTTTTTATATTTTTCATGTATTAGTAAATATTTACTTGATTATTTCATTAATAACAATATAGTGCAGCTAAGCTATAAAAGTTTTTAACTTATTGCTTTTATAGTAAACGTTGTCGGATTTGCAGGTGAATAAAGATTTTCGGTACTCTGCCGGGAAATTTCTGTTCGTTGTTGACTGAGATCCGTGTTTGTATTGCGGGAGGCGTAACAACAAAGAAGATGAATAAATTTTGCTGGTGCCGTCAATGTTGCTGCAGTATAAAAATTTAATTGTACCGACAGGATAAACTATGTTTTCCCGTTTTCGAAAAAAGAATAAAACCGCCGTAGAAGATACGGAGCAGGTGGTGGTGTCATCCGTTACGCCGAAGCAGGAAGCCCCCAAGGAGTATTTGAAGGGTACCAAGATTTCATATCACCCTGAGTTGATTGATCAGTTTAAGAAGGATCACAGGGAGTTATTGGAGATTTTCACTGATGTGGTTACCGCAAGCAAAGATGGTGATATGGAGAGGGTGCCTGTCTTGCTTATTGAGTTTAAAAGGCGTATTATCGGCCATCTGCTCCAGGAAAATGTACAGCTGTATGTCTATTTAAAATATCTTTTTGTCGATGACGCCGCGAACAGGGAATTGGCGAAAACCATGCAGAAAGAGATGGCCGCCATTGGTAAGGTACTCTTTGAATTTATTGTTCGTTTTACGGATGAAAATGTCAATTACGATCAAGCGTTTCAGCAGGAGCTGGAAGGGATCGGCGCGGTTCTTGTCGAACGCATTAAACTTGAAGAAGAAAATTTATACAGCTTGTACGTACACCCCAGTGAATTAACCTGACGCCGATTATCCCCTTTATACTACTTTACTTTTTTTCTTCTGCGAGTTGTCGGCGGGCCTCGATTTTACAATCTATCAGTTCTTTGTGGGTAAGGCGGAGCAGGTTGGCCAGCTTGTGGGCAAGATGGTCTTCGTGGGCTTCAAGGCGTCCGTCTATGTGGATAATCCGCCACACCGATTTCATAACGGCAAGGCGTTCTGCCTTGCTGAAATTATTGTTGAGATAGCGGGTAAAAGTGAAGAGATCGACGGCTTCTTTTCGCTTGGTTTCACTGTTGTAGAGTAAATCGTCGATCTCTTTCCTGGGTATATTGTATTCTGTAACCAGGGTGGAGATAACATGATCTCTCTCCTCGTCCGAGCAGTTACCGTCAACGTGGGCGGCTTCAAGAAGGAGAACGCAAAGGGCTATGTGGGCACGTTGGAATTTTTCGTCGTTGACGACCGCCACCGTTGAGGGCTTGGCAAGGACTTTTTTAATAAGAGAAAACATGTGTAATATCCCGGTGCTATAACGTTTATTTGTTTATACTGTTATTTCCTGGCCATATTCCATAACAAGCGCTTTGCCCCCGGCCGCTTCAACTTCCTTTTTGAACTTATGGGGGTCCGCCTCTATCACCGGGAAGGTGTTGTAGTGGATGGGAACGGCCATTTGCGGGGCCACCAGTTGTACGGCTTTAACGGCGTCGTCTATTCCCATGGTGAAGTTATCACCTATCGGCAGGAGCATGGTGTCTATGGCGGTTATCTCGCCTATTAATTTCATATCGTAAAAGAGGCCGGTGTCACCGGCATGGTAGATGGATTTCCCATCAATGGTCAGGATAACGCCAGCGGGCTCTCCACCATAGCTGTTGTCGGGTGTCATTGAGCCGTGGTGGGCAATGGTGAATTTTAGTTTGCCGAAATCAAATGTATGGGATCCGCCAATATGCATATTATGGGCATTAAAACCTTTATCGGCGCAGTAGTTGGCAAGTTCGTTTACACAGATGAAAAGTGGGTTGGTGCGCCGGGCGATTTTGAAAGCGTCGCCTATATGGTCAGCGTGGGCGTGGGTTAAGACGATAAAATCCGCCGGGATATCATCGGATTTAACGGGGGAGGTTGGGTTGTCGTCCAGGAAAGGGTCTATCAAGATAACAAGTCCATTTTCCGTTGTTATCTGAAAGGCTGAATGGGAAAAATATCTAAGCTTCATCTGTTTCCTCCAGAGGATGTTGTTGACTGTTTATGAAAACCGGGGGCAGCAGTTGCAAAGTATAGCCGTTTTCGTAAATTATTTCAGCAAGGTTGTGATATGTGTGCAATGGGCATGTTCATTGATTATGCGGGTAAAAGTCAGCCTGGTTATAGACAACGACAGGGCCTGATCAAAGGATGCCGCTTGTTTTTATACGAAAGTGGTTTCACTTTTGAGTCGCTTTCATTGTTCGTTGTGGCTGTGGTCTGAG
>CAZQOD010000090.1:0-14023 GCA_964594945.1 uncultured Desulfopila sp. | reverse complement strand
GTCCCAGGGTCACTGATTCAACACCATAGCCCTGCAGCTGATGAAAAAACTCTGCCCGTTCGCGATTCAAATTCACATCGTCTGAAAGGTCAATTGCCACACCGATATGAAAATCGGTTCCACCATCAAGTGTTTCACCGGCAAGATCCCTGCCGTTATTAAGAGCGGAGACACACTGCAACATGGAAACCAGGTCAAGATCACCACTGGTTCGCGCCACCGGCTGATCCCCCTCCGCGGGATCATGCCCCTCCTTTATAATAACGTTTTTAATGCCCAGGGCGGCGGCCGAAAGAAGATCGGCCTGAAAAGAGATACGATTTCTGTCCCTACCGGTGATAATCATCTCCGGCTCAAAACTTTTTTCTTTTAAAGAGAGACAGGGGGCAACAGGCGACATACGCATGATCGCATGTTCACTATCGGTTACCCGAACGGTATCAACACGACCTCTTATCTGTAAGGCAGCGTCGACAAAATTGTTTAAATTCACCCCCTTGGGTGGATCAACTTCGGCAATAAGCGTATACCTGGTGTTAGTGGAAGTGGTGGTTTCTTGTTTGGCGTCCATTGAACCTCCTGTAAGATGATAATGAAAATTACTATCTATGGAGAATGAAGACGTGACAGCGACGATAGTACACACCAGCTGTCAGCGTAACTTCCAACTGCTATGGAACAGAATCAACACCCCATGAACCCCTTAACAGAGTTAAGAAATTTATGTGGGCGCCAGAAGGAGATCCGGAATCACAATTCCGCTTAATCCGGAAAACAAGTATAGACACCACTCCGAACTCCCCCCGATCAATACGATGCCGGCGCTTAATATCAATTTCATTTAACTCATTCTTAAATATAATTTCAAGTCAAAAAATTAGCTCTCCTTAATATGACCACCGAATGATTACATGAAAACGGAGGTTAAAAGAGCCTTTTCCCGGTCAGGCTGATCGGTTGTATATTGACTAACGCAGACAAGCTGCAAGTAAGTGCCTTGTTTTTGTTATGAACCCGTAAAGTTGAACATTACTTTTATTTTCTTGTTTTTCTTTATAGGATTTATGGAGTAAGACACTGAATGTCACCTGCCCAAGGGATAAGATGATATGAAAAAGCTTAAGTTAATGTTCACCTGAAAATAAGATATTTCTGAACGTACACGAGTTAACGGTATTAATTGATATTAAATTCACAAAGGTTATAACATCAGTGTTATAAAGAGATACAGGTTTTGCTATGAACACCAGGATATTACCACTATTAAAGTCTTTTATACCTCTTTCGGCTAACAAAAAACAATGACAGATCACCCCGAAAATAATCTCCATATCAGAACAAAGACCTGGATTGAAAACGACAAAAACGACCTTCTTTTCGGCAAGGGAAAAACAGAAATACTGGAACTGATCGAACAGGAGGGTTCCATCGCCAGGGCCGCCGAAAAAATGGGGCTGAATTATAAAAAGGCATGGACACATATCAAAATTCTCCAGAAAAACATCAGCGATGAGCTGGTGGTGGTCCGGAAGGGTGGTGGCAACAGGGGTGGGACCACCCTGACACCAAAAGCCAGGGAATTAATACGCAACTATCGTATATTGCAGGAAGAAATCGAACAATTTGCCAACAGAAAATTCCGAGAACTCTTCCATATCCAATAAATAATCCAAAGCCAGATTCCGACCTATCCTTACCAGGGATAACCATAACTAACATACTAAATATACACGTAAAAATAAATATGCAATATTTGCATATTTATTTTTGTCCTGGTATATTTGCCACTGTTGATAACCAGTCCGGCTCCAATAAACGCTTTACACTTGGGCTCTTAATTTTGCAGGCAAAAACCAGGAGATTTTTTCATGAACCAGCCACCGACAATTACAATAAACGGCAGTACATTTGACTTTGAGCCAGGAAAAACAATTTTAGAAATATGCCGGGACAGGGATATCCCCATTCCCACCCTCTGCCACGACAGCAGATTGAAACCCTATGGTGCCTGTCGCCTATGTATTGTCGAAGTTGCGGGAGCACCAAGACCCTTGACTTCCTGCACAACTCCTGCGGAAAACGGTATGAACGTCATCACTGAAAGCAGCCGGCTTTTCAGGCTGAGAAAAACCATAATCGAACTCCTTCTCTCCAATCATCCCAACGACTGCATGTGCTGCGAAGCCACCGGAAACTGCGATTTACAGGAACTTGCCTATCAATACAATGCTGATAGAAAAAAATATTGCGGAGAAAAATGGGATTTGCCCATAAGAGAAGACAACCCGTTTATCAGTTTTGAAGCAAACAAATGCATCGTCTGCGGACGCTGTACCAGGATATGCAATGAACTGGTCATGGCCGGAACCATTGAGATCACCGGGCGCGGTTTTACCACCATGCCGGACACCGCCTTTTCACGCCCCAGAAGTCTTGCAAACTGTGAATTTTGCGGCCAGTGTGTCTCCACCTGCCCCACCGGTGCACTGACCAACAAAAAAATGCGGTCCACTGGCAGAACTGCAGGTATTAAACTGGTTCGCACCACCTGTTCCTACTGCGGAACCGGCTGCAATTTTTTCCTCAAAGTAAAAGACGAGCGGGTAATTGGGGTTGAATCTGATTTCGATAGCGTGGTCAATAAGGGAAATCTCTGTATCAAAGGACGCTATGGTTATGATTTTATCCACCATCACGAACGAATCACAACTCCCCTTATCAAAGACGGCGACAATTTTCGGGAGGCCAGCTGGGATGAAGCATTATCCCTGGTGGCTGAAAAATTCAACGGTCTGATTGATACCTACGGTGCCGATACCGTGGGAGGTTTTTCCTCTTCCAGGTGTACAAATGAAGAGAATTATCTCCTTTCAAAATGGGTAAGGACCGCGGTCGGCTCCAACAATGTCGACAACTGTGCCCGGGTCTGACACGCCCCCACAGTGGCCGGTCTGGCCACAAGTCTCGGCGCCGGGGCTGCTACAAATTCTCTGGCCCAGATGCCACAGATAGACACCCTCTTTCTCTTTGGTTCCAATCCGACCGAGGCCCATCCGATTGTCGCCCTCCATTTAAAAGAAGCCCTGCAAAACGGTACGAAATTGATTGTCGGCGATCCGAGAAAAACGTGGATGGCGGCAAGGGCCGATGTCTGGATGAACCTTAAACCCGCTACCAATATCGCCCTTTTAAACGGCATAATAAACGTAATCCTGGACAATGGCTGGGAAGACAAATCCTTTATTAAAGAACGTACTGAAGGTTTTGATGAATTTCTCGCAAAAATCAAGGAATACGATCTGGACAGGGTTGAAAAAATTACCGGGGTGGACCGGCAAAAGATAGTCGCAGCGGCTGAACTCTACGCCAAAGCTGAAAATGCTATGATCGTCTACGGCCTGGGAATAACCGAACATGTCAGCGGCACAGAAAATGCCATGGCTATTGCCAACCTGGCCCTTGTCTGCGCACAGATCGGCCGCCCATCCACCGGCATCATGGCCCTGCGTGGCCAAAATAATGTTCAAGGCGCTTCTGACCTGGGACCTCTGCCCGCCACCCTGCCGGGTTATCAGCCTGTTACCGATGAAAAAGTAAGGGCCAAGTTTGAAAAGGCCTGGGGGGTTACCATTAAAGAAAAACCGGGCTTAAAATCGGTGGAAATGCTCGATGAATGCGTGAAAGGCAATTTTAAAGGTATATTTATCCTCGGCGAAGATCCTGCTCAAACCGATCCTGACATTTACCATGTCCGAAAAGCCCTGGAATCGGTGGATTTCCTCGTAGTCCAGGATATTTTTCATACGGAAACCAGCCGCTACGCGGATGTGATTCTGCCGGGGGCCAGTTTTGCGGAAAAGGACGGCACCTTCACCAACGGTGAAAGGCGCGTACAGCGAATACGACAGGCCATAAAACCCCTGGCCGGACTCGCCGAATGGCAGGTTATCTCAAAAATTTCAACCCTGATGGGCTACCCGATGCACTATAACCATCCCGCTGAAATCATGGGCGAAATAGCCTCACTTGTCCCGGCCTACGGAGGTATCAGCTTCAACCGTATCGAAAAATGTGGTATTCAATGGCCGTGTCCGGACAAAGACCACCCCGGTACCCCGACACTCTATTCCGATACCTTTTCGCGGAAAAATGGTCTGGCCCTGTTCATGCCCCTGGATCAGCAGGATTCAGGAGAAATGGTTGACGATGAATATCCCTTCGTACTTATTACCGGTCGTATCCGCGAACATTATAACAACGGCTCCATGACCAGCCGCACCCCCGGCATCGTCGAACTGGTGCCCGAAGAGTTGATGGAACTGAACCCAAAAGACGGCGCCGAGATGAATATAGGCGACCGGGAAATAGTCAGAGTCATCTCAAGACGTGGTGAAATCAAGGTACGTACGAAAATTACCAGCCGTTCGCAACCCGGCAATATTTTCATGACATTTCACCACCGGAGCGCATTGACAAATATACTCACCTCGGGGCATCGCGATCCAATTACCGGCACACCGGAATACAAAACCTGCGCCGTACGTCTTGAAAAAATCTCAAAATAGACGCCCCGTTGGAGCACTGAAAGAACCGACCACCATACCAACCCAACTGAAAGTAGATGGCAGAGCGCTTATCCCCTCCTGAAAATCCGCTCATAAGCAGCCAAGTCCCCAACATATTTATTATATGGGAACTTGGCTGCAGACCTCCTCCCTGCGCACACCACCGGCCAGGGTCGAAACAGAACTTCACATATCATTTTGTCCTTAAGTTACCTACATTAACTTGGCAATTACCATTTTTAGGTTATAATGGCTGCGGTATTTAAATTTTCAGGTTGTCAGGTAAACCGTGGTCACTTCGGATCTTCCGGGTCTGGATTTTTTAAAACTTTCATTAAAACAAAAAAGACTTCCCCATATCGAATCTTAAATTTATAGTATTAAATTCAATACTATAAAAGATATTTTATCATATTCTGCACACAGGATTATTTTCCTCTTTTAACATATGACAATGAGTGAAATCGTTTTAATAAATATAACGGGCAAGGACAGAAAGGGTCTGTACGCCCAATTCACAAAAATACTGACAGAATACGATGTTAATATCCTCGATATCGGTCAGGCGGTTATTCACGAACACATATCACTAGGCATCCTCGTCGAAATACCCCAAAAAGAAAAATTTGCCACCCTCTACAAAGATGTTCTATACGTCGGACATACTTTGAACCTCACGGTGGAAATCAAACCAATCACCGCCGCACAATATGAAAAATGGGTTGATGAAAGGGGTAAAGAAAGAAGAATTATCACCCTGATAGGGAAAAAACTAACGGCAAAACAAATTGCCGAAGTCGCCAGTGTAATATCTGAAAACAATCTTAATATTGATAGTATCACCAGACTCTCAGGCCGGATATCTCTAAGAAAACCCCAAAATACTCTGCGGGCAAGTATCCAGTTGATGGTAAGCGGTAAGCCCACCAATATCGGAGGGATGCGTGCCGATTTCATGCAGATATCCAAACAGACCGGTATCGATATCTCTTTTCATGTCGAAAATATTTACAGCGGTAATAGAAAACTTGTCGCCTTTGATATGGACTCGACCCTCATCCAGGCAGAAGTAATTGATGAACTGGCCAAACTGGCCGGGGTGGGCGCCAAAGTGGCCGCCATAACCGAATCAGCCATGCGTGGTGAAATTGACTTTAAAGAAAGTTTTAAAAAGCGGGTCGCCCTCCTCAAGGGATTGCCACAAAGCAAAGTTAACAGACTCACCAATAATCTCCCCCTGTCGGAGGGCACGGAGCTGGTCTGCAGTACCCTTAAAGGCCTTGGCTATAAACTGGCTATCCTTTCCGGTGGATTCACTTTTGTAGGAACCCATCTTAAAGAAAAACTCGGCTTTGATTATGTCTACGCCAACGAACTGGACATTAAGGATGGCCTGGTAACCGGCAAAGTCAGGGGTGATATTATCGATGGCGATAAAAAGGCAACCCTGTTAAAAACCATTGCCCGCCAGGAAAACATCACCCTGGAACAGACCATCGCGGTGGGTGATGGCGCAAATGACCTGCCCATGATAAGTTGTGCGGGTCTGGGGGTGGCATTTCATGCCAAGCCCCTGGTCAGGGAACGCGCCGGCAATGCCATTTCATCGGTTGGTCTTGACGGCCTTCTTTATCTCCTCGGAATCCATGAAAGGGAGATACAGCTTCCCGAATACATAAACTGAACATCAATAAACATTAAGGAAACAACAGAATCCCAAAGGGCTCAGAATATGAAAAAAATACTCACAGAAACAGTGAGCGCAGTTGCCCCACCTTACATAGGTAACATACGAATTTAACTTAATATAATTTTTTATTATATTCTGCGTACAAGTTTTAAACAATAGCGGATCCATTCTGCAAGGAGTGTGCTACATGACTGATTTTATTTACCAACCACCATTCCCGCTGGCAAAAGACCAGACGGAATATCGTAAAATTGAAGGGTCAGAAAAATTTGTGCATATCGACCAGTTTAACGGCCGGGAAATAATACGAATCGATAGCGAAGGGCTAACCACTCTTGCCAACATTGCCATGCGTGATTTATCCTTTCTTTTGCGTGCCCGACATAACAAACAGGTTGCAGAAATTTTAAATGACCCTGAAAGTACGGCCAATGACAGATGTGTAGCCCTGGCCTTTCTGAAAAATGCGGAGGTGGCTGCCAACTTTGAACTGCCCATCTGTCAGGATACAGGTACAGCCACCATCGTCGGCAAAAAAGGCCAGTGTATCTGGACAGATACAGATGATGCCGAGGCCCTCGCCAGGGGCGTCTACCAAACTTATAAAGAAGAAAACCTCCGTTACTCCCAGACCGTTGCCCTGGATATGTACACCGAAAAGAACAGCGGCACCAATCTCCCAGCCCAGATTGATCTTTACGCCACCGGGGGCACCGAATATTCCTTTTTATTTATCGCCAAAGGCGGCGGCAGTGCCAATAAAACTTATCTATACCAGGAGACCAAGGCCCTGCTCAATCCTGAAAAGCTTGAAGCCTTTATGATTGAAAAAATGAAAACCCTTGGTACCGCCGCCTGCCCACCCTACCACCTCGCCTTTGTTATCGGTGGCACCAGCGCGGAGGCCAATCTAAAAACCGTCAAGCTGGCCTCCGCCAAATATCTGGATGGACTACCAACCAGTGGTAATGAACAGGGCCGGGCCTTTCGCGATCTTGAATTAGAAGATAAAATCCAGAAATCCGCACAAAAACTTGGTATCGGCGCTCAATTCGGCGGCAAGTATTTCTGCCACGATGTCCGTATTGTCCGCCTACCGCGCCACGGCGCCTCCTGTCCGGTCGGCATCGGTGTCTCCTGTTCGGCGGATCGAAACCTGAAGGCAAAAATCAACGGGGAAGGGTTATGGCTCGAAACACTTGACACCAACCCTGGAAAGCTGATTCCTGAAAAATATCGCGGCAAGCGTGAAGACGGCGTCAAAATCGACCTCAACCGGCCAATACAAGATGTCCTGACGGAGCTGAACAAACACCCGGTGGGAACTGCACTCCTGCTGACCGGTAAAATTACCGTCGGCCGGGACATTGCCCATGCTAAATTTAAGGAACTGCTGGACAGTGGCAAACCACTACCGGAATATCTGTTACAACACCCCATCTACTATGCAGGACCGGCAAAAACACCGCCGGGTAAACCCTCTGGATCTTTCGGCCCCACCACCGCAGGACGAATGGACAGCTATGTCGAACTGCTCCAGTCCCACGGAGGATCGTTGATTATGATAGCCAAGGGTAATCGCTCCCAACAGGTCACGGACGCCTGTAAAAAACATGGCGGCTTCTACCTGGGTTCCATTGGCGGACCAGCTGCAATTCTTGCTGAAGAAAATATCAAAAAAGTTAGCTGTATCGATTATCCGGAACTGGGCATGGAAGCGGTATGGCAGATTGATGTCGTTAATTTCCCTGCTTTTATTCTGGTGGACAACAAGGGAAATGACTTTTTCTCAGAATTAATGTAACAGGAACTGGGGGCTCATCCCAAAGGCGATAATTTTGAAGTATTCGCTATCTGCGGACATTGTTTTGTGACAACTCCGAAGGATTTTTGCAAAAGACCATTTCTGGACGAGCCAATAGACACTCTCCTAAAGGGTAAACACTCCAGCACCATTTACCATTTAGTGCCTTACTCCATAAAACCTGTAAAGAAAAACAAGAAAATAAAGGTAATATTCAACTTAACGGGTTCATAACAGAAACAAGGCACTCACTTGCAGCTTATTTGTGTTAGGAGTTATATAAACGTCATGCTGACACCCTTGATACCGGCCGTATTGCCACTACCATCCACCCGCCATGCACCGCGATAAAATGTCAAAACAATCATATACATGCAATGACTATCGTAAGGAGATGATCCTGCTCTCCCTGCGGCGGAGGTTACAGCGTCGGGATCTATCTGAAGATGAGAAAAAAGAAATTGAAGCCGATATTGCCAAACTTGAAAAATCCATCGGTTTTTTATAACCGGAGAAAATATGGGTTTTCTGCGACCATCAATCTTTCGTCTTTTCCCGTTTGTAGGAGTTGGATACACCCTTGTGTGCCGTTTTATTGAAAAATATTGGTTTTTACTGGCCTTAATCGGTATTTCATTACTCACCGTCCTTGATAACAGGGAACTGCTGGTTAATGCAGGAATACGGTTAAAAGAACATAACGGTCCGGACAATATCATTGTCTTAATCTTCTTTCTCTCCGGGCTTGCATTAAATACCGAACAGCTCAAGGCCGGACTAACGGACACCACCGGGACGTTTCTTGCGCTCCTGCTTATCTTTTTTATCGCACCTTTTTTAGCCTTTCTCTTTTCTTTTATTCCATTGGAGACCGGAATTATTATTGGCATTTTCCTGGTGGCATCAATGCCCACCACCCTGAGCAGCGGCGTCGTTATGACCGGAACTGGTGGAGGAAACAGCGGCCATGCCCTACTGATTACGATCATTGCCAATTCCCTGGCCGTTATAACCATACCCGTGGTACTGGGCATACTCCTCTCCCTCACAGGAGACAGCAGGATCATTGAAATTGACCGTCTGCCCATCATGATAAAAATAGGCAGCCGCGTCCTTCTTCCCCTGGCTGTCGGCATCACTATTGCCAAATTTTTTTCCACACGCCTGCAACCTTTTCTCAAATACACGGCCCTTGGCAACCAGCTCGGCATCCTCTGCATGGTATGGATGGCACTTTGCTCCGGGAGAAGAGAAATTATCGCCCAACAAAAATCTATTCTACTGATCTTTATCCTGGTTTTTTCTTTCCATCTCCTCCTTATCCTCAGCGGCCTGCTTATCACCAGTTTATGCGGTATCGGTAAGGGAAGACGTGAATCGGTAATAATCATGGGAGGACAGAAGACTCTACCACTTTCCGTAATACTCCAGGTTGCTCTTTTCCCTTCTTTTGGTATCGCCCTTGTCGTCTGTGTTATGCACCATATTACCCACCTTATCATGGACGCATTTCTCACCCGATACCTGCAACTACCCAAAGGTGACGATTAATGACTGCACTAGTTTTCGCCGGTGGACATCTTGGTAATATTTCGAAAATTAATAGATTACTCACCGAAACAAAACTCATTATTGCAGCGGACGGAGGGGCCGACCACTGCGCAAACCTTGATATCTTACCCGATATCCTGGTCGGTGATCTGGACTCTATCAAGGAAGAAAACCTCAACAAATACGTAAACGCCGGTATCGAGATACATAAATATCCAGTCGACAAAAACGCCACCGACCTGGAACTGGCCCTGGACCTGCTTCTAGAAAAGAATATAAACGACGTTTGCCTGCTTGGAGCCCTGGGCGGACGCTGGGACATGAGCCTTGCCAATATTCTACTCATCGCCAGGACTGCATACAGCCCTTTGCGTATAACACTGCTGGGCGACGATTGCCGCATTCATATCCTCCACCCCCACAGGCCTCTTACCATAGCGGACGAACCAGGTACAACTGTTTCTTTTCTACCAATAAAAGGAGATGTTCATGGCGTAAATTTAACGGGTTTTAAATATCCACTTACCAACCACACCATATCTTTTGCATCTACCCTGGGCATAAGTAATGTGTTGGAAAACGAACAGAGTACAGTATCCTTCACCGGGGGTTTACTGCTCTGCGTTATCCTTAACAAACATCACCCCCCCCCCGATCCTCAATGCCATTAACCTAACATAGACAAGCTGCAAGCAAGTGCCTTGTTTCTGTTATGAACCCGTTAAGTTGAACATTACCTTTATTTTCTTGTTTTTCTTTACAGGTTTTATGGAGTAAGGCACTAAAATTTAAGTCCCGTTCCACGCCACATATGTATGCCGTCAGTTTATAATCAATGTCATTTTTATCTAAACTTGATAACGTTGAATCTGTAGAGGTAATTTTTGCAGAGCGCACATTTTTTTTTGTTTTAACGGAAGAAGAATGTTAGTATGGTAGCTGTGGCGTTATCGTTGTTTAAAAGCAAAAATAACATACTTACGCATAGCTACAATGTGGCACACAGGGGTCGCGGCCACCGTTTGCAAATAACGGGCAATCGCTAACCGACGACCTCGTTAAAAATGTTTTCCCTGGGAAGACGTAAAAAATTTTATTGCCGACAAGTATATTCTTTGAGGACTAATTATGTATCAATCCATATTACCCACCCTGAAACCACTTGTCTTTGAAGGTAAGAGCGGTCTTCTTGAGGTATTGTACAAATATGACGACCGGGCACTTTTTTTCATAAACGAAGGCATTATCGAGCAGATCGAAACCAAAAGACTCGAAGGTGAAAAGGCTGCGACTGCATGCACGAGGTGGGCAAGTATCACACTCACCTTCACCGAAGGGGAACAGAGCAGCTATTTACCCGCCCCCCAAGTGGATACAAACGCTATTCTTTCATACCTGGAGAAGGTGTACAAGAACCTCAAGGTTATAAACGAAAATATCCCCGACAACAACGCGATATACAAGATCGACCTTGAGAAACTAAACAAATCGGAGAGACTTAACGCCGAAGACCTGAAAATCGGTTTATTACTCGACGGTAAAACCAGTATAGAACAACTGCTGGCCAAATCTGAAAAATCGGAACTTGCCCTTTTAACACATATCTGCAAACTGATACTGGCCGGCGTCGCCAGACAGACCGTCCGCAAAAAAATTATGCCGAAAAAGGAACAGGACTCGTTTATTCAAGACCTGACGACACTGCTTGTCAGCCTGGTCGGACCTGCGGGCCCCATATTATTGGAAGATTGCTTTAAATCCATAGACTCGGAACCGGGCATGCTCGCCAGGGAAGAGATATCTCCTCTTCTCATGGCAATTAAGAATGAACTAGACGATACCGACAGGGCCGAACTGGAGACATGGAGTGAAACTTACACCCCCTGATAAAACGGGACAAGACGGAAAATCATCTCCTTTCGGCCAGACCTGCAATAAAAACCTTGGTCACCTCATCATCCGGTTCCCTGCCGAATGTTGCCTTGAACCCCTTACGAAATTCCAGAACCGTTTTCAGGGAACCGTCCGCACCGGTTTCTGCAAAATGTAACTCGGCCCGGATCGGTTTTGAAAGATCGACCTTTTTCCGCCCCCCCGCCTGGCTCCTGTCCAAAAAATATTGTATCAACTCCTCCGAAGGAACAACACCGAACTCGTCATAAAACTTACGACGAAATTTGAGTACCGTGGCATGGGGATCCAGAGCAACTTTATCGACAAAGGTGAAACCGTTCTTTGCTCCCTGTAAAGGAACATTGACACAGGACCCCTTTTTTACTTTTTTTACTTTCGCTTGGTAATATTGAACAAACTCCTCAACAGGAGCACGACCATACTCCTGCGCAAAGACCTTACAAAACTGTGGGACGTCAACTGAATCATCTGAAACGATACTGCGGGCCCGCTTCCTGCCCCCAACTCGTGTACCGTTTTTTCGTTCAGGTTTCGGTCGCCCTATATACTTAAGGTATTGCAGTACCTCGTCATCGGGGATATCAACCATACCGGCAAAACAGTCAATATGTTCGATACCCGGCGCATGCCCAATTTCTTCCATAAAACTGAAATGAAGTTTCTCTATGGATGCATTCGGCTGCGCCGCTATCTCCTCTATCAACGCGAGTTGAATTGGCCAGAGATCATTTGCAACAGTCATCTTCTTATTTTCGTTTTAACAGGATTAACATGGATTTTCGCAAACGCTCAATCGCCTCGGCAAGGAGTTTTGTCTCATCCCTCGATTTAACGCTTACCGGACTGGACAATGCCCCCTTAGACATGGCATCGGTTGTAGTGGTTAAATAAATTATCGGGTCGGTTATCGATTTTGCCAAAGTAACGGCAAGAATCAGGGTGACGATAAAAACAACAACACTGATTGCCAGGAAAATATTCCTAAACATCGTAACCGAACTAAAGACATCTTTTGTTGGTACGATATCTATGATATTACCGAGCATTATATTCTTTTCCCTGTCAAGGAAAACAGGAGATGCCGCAATAATATTCTCATTAAGAACGAGCGTGCTCAACTGATTAGAGCCGATTATTTCAGCAGCCGCGTTGGGGTGATCAATATTAAAATTTGCCCCCGTGTTCAGATCTGACTCTTTACCCCATTCTTTTTTAGCGTTGGGATGGGAATAGTAATAACCGTCATTGTCGATAAATAAAATCTGTTCACGTCCGCTTTTCTTTCGTGTTAGCTCAAGGAATTTATCCGCCATAACATTAAACAACACTATTCCCCGGAACTGGTTGTTCTTATCGTATACGGGAGTACCATACCTGATAACAGGCCGGAGGGGTTTTTCAACCTTTCCCCGTTCCCGATTCAAATCGAGTGGCGAAATCATCAACTGCCCATTTGTCAACTCTGCCGTATCGGCAAAATAATACCTCTGTTTTTTATTCTGCAGTCTATCGTGGGCTACAATCGCACTTTCGTCACGATTACGATCAACCCGGACAATCTCCATCCCGGAAACATCAAGGAAACGGACCTGATGATAAATCTTTTTATGCCGGGAAAAGGCCAAAAAATCCTCTTCCAGTTTCTGCCTGGCAAGACCTCTATCCACCTCACCGACACCATCACCAATCATGGTCCGCAGAGCTGTAGAGTCACGGAGATAGAAAAGATCATTTGAAACATTTTTTAAAAAATCCTCAATTTGAGAAGAAAGAATAATGACCTTATCATTTAGTTTGCCACTACTGGCGGATTTTAATGAACCACTGATACTGGTAAGAGCATATCCACCCACTACAACGAGGGGAATCAGCGAAATCAGGACGAACGCAAATAAAAGTTTATTTCTAATTTTTGTCACTTCAAATCTCCGTAAATGGTAAACAAATGTGTAAATCCGGCCGACAACGTATATATTCCCTCGAAACTTCCTAACAAATTCGCACTAATTTCACACTAATAAAGAATTATCTATTCTTCTTTAGCTATTAACACGAAACAACAAATAAGCAAGTAAATTTTAAGCAAGCAAATAGTTAGGGCAAACTAACGCAGACAAGCTGCAAATAAGTGCCTCGTCTCTGTTATGAACCCGTTAGGTTGAACATTACTTTTGTTTTCTTGTTTTTCTTTACAGGTTTTATAAAGTAAGGCACTGATATTCCAACCTGCTTACATCACTACCCTGGGAGCTTGCCGAGAATAAGCATTTTACCCAACTTCCGGCCTTTTGTGGAAATAAGCCGAACATACGATTGATATCAATAATGTCTGTAGTGTCAACAACCATTATTAAAAAATTACCAAGAGTAAAAATACATCATCAAACAGACCCCCAGCTTATTATTTCTATCGTGCACCACTGTATTATCTATAAATCCTGCAAAGTTTATGGATCAACGGATATAAAAAACAGTGTTATTCCCGCTTGCAGATGACCC
>CAZQOD010000089.1:0-14045 GCA_964594945.1 uncultured Desulfopila sp. | reverse complement strand
GAAGGATATACCATCGCCGGCGCAAAAAAACATATCGCAAACGCTGCTGAAAGTTCCAGCGGAGATGGTTCTTCACCGCCTTCCACAAAAAATAATTTAGGTGAGAAATTGGGCTCCATAAAACAGGAAATAATGGAATTACAAGCGCTGTTGACAAAAGAACGGAGATAAATAACGGCGAATATATCTTTGTGCTTTGATACTGTTGACAGCGATAGCAACAAATGGTAGATAGCAACACATGTCGGGATGTAGCGCAGTCTGGTTAGCGCACTTGTCTGGGGGACAAGGGGTCGGAAGTTCAAATCTTCTCATCCCGACCATTGATTTCAAAAAGAGGCGACTGGAGGAGTTGGTACACGGCGCCCCCTGTTATCTCTTTTTTTTATTCAGACCCCACGGGGGATATAATATTCACCTGCCGGGAAATATGGTACCGGATCTACTCCACGGCCGAAAATTCATCCTTACCTGCACCACAGATTGGACAACACCAATCTTCAGGCAACTGTTCAAAATCGATCCCCGGTTCGATATCATCGTCCGCTTCACCCAGAACCGGATCATATACATAGCCACAAAGCGCACAAACATATTTTTTCATAACTGTCTTTCCCCTGCATCTGAATTTTAATAATTTTTATCTCGCATTGACTTTTTTTGCCGAGCCATCCCCTTCTACACAACGGCGCCGAAATCCGGCTCTTTACCAACATTTTTTAAAAATTTTCTGCAAAAAACGGCGTTTTATTCCTCGTTTTTATCATCAATATAACACATCAACCATCTTGTAAGATTTATGTAAGACAAAAATACAATAATCTAGATGAAAAGCTTCGGGGCTCCAAGGGAGCTGTCATCCTTTAATCCTACCACGATAATATTTGATGATGAAAAAGAAATACATTATGACCCGGGCCCAAAAAGAAGAGTTGCTTGCAGAATGGAACCTCTATAATTCCTATCAGCAAGACGTAATTCTCGCCGACTTCCACAAACACCACAACGAAGATTACACCAACAACGATTTTCTCCAATATTTAAGGAAAAAACTGGAGATAGACCGTTACTGGGATAAACTCGGTATTTCATAGCCCCTCTATTTACAAAGCCCAACAACGTATCATCGGAATTCTACGGTTTTCTTCGCCGTAGAATACCGCCGACAAGTCCGGCCATCAGCGGCGGTTCTGTAACCAAAGACAAAATATTGCCGGGATTGGCTTTCGCTACGATTTCCCCGTCTTCAGTCAACATTGCCTTGATCATCGAAGGAAGTACATCTACACCCTTCTGCATATACTCTATTTTTTCCCCGGTAAAAACGGTATTTCTAATTTCAACCACGGGGTTAACCCCCGACCTGCGAATAACCGCAACCGGTTCGTAAAACTGGCTGGCACGGGAAGATGAATATATCATTTCGCTGGCCCCTGGCAGCTTTTTGATAAAATTATCGGTGGCGCCCCTGGTACCGGTACGGTGCAACTCTTCCATTAAGGATGCAGGCATGATAATCTCCTCCGGTTTCTGCCACGCATCTGCGGGCAGGGCCATAAGATAATCAAGAGCTGCCCTGTACGCGCGTACAACTCCACCAACATAAAAAATTGATTTCATCCGCCCTTCTATTTTAAGTGAATCAACACCCATGGCAACAAGCTGCGGCAGCATTTCCAGAAGACATAGATCCTTGGAATTAAAAATATATGTCCCTCTATCGTCCTCTTCAACCGGATAATATTCACCCGGCCGTTTCTCTTCCACCAGTGAATAACTAAAGCGGCAGGGGTGGGCACAACTGCCTTGATTGGCATCCCTTCCCGTTAAATAACTGGAAAGCAGACAACGACCGGAATAAGAAATACACAGGGCACCGTGGATAAATACCTCCAGTTCCCCCGAAACATACTCCCTGATTTCACGCAATTCCGTTAAGGAAAGTTCCCTGGCCAGATTTAAACGACGAACACCCTGCTTAAACCAGAAATTGGCCGATTCCCTATTGGTTACATTGGCCTGGGTGGAGAGATGAACGGGTATATCTGGTACAGTTTTCGCGGCATAACTGAATATTCCCGGATCTGAGATAATCAACCCGTCCACACCGACGCTATCCAGGGCAAGCAGATATTTTTCCAGGTCGAATAAATCATTGTTATGGGCAATAATATTGACGGTCACATAGACCTTTACACCATGGTCATGGGCATAAACAACCCCTTGCCGCAGGGAATCGTTGTCAAAATTCCCCGCCTTTGCGCGAAGACTAAATTTTTTACCACCTAAATATACCCCATCCGCACCGTAATGTATCGCCGTTACCAGTTTTTCATAATTACCTGCCGGTGCCAATAATTCCGGAAACTTAACGGGCTTCCCTTTGAAACTTTTCTTTTTATTCATGGTGGGTTATTACCATTTATATTATAATCGATAGCGCAGCTTACCCAGACAGTAATGCAATGCATTGTAAATAAAACTTTTTTCCCGCTTGAACGATATCTTGCATATCCAACGGACAAACATGGACTCCGTACCTGCCAATTGCAAAATTCAGGTTTTATAGTTTTAAACAAACTCGTGGGTACGGTATATATCAAAAAGAGTTTTTCAACCATTAATAATTATATCCGCTTGCGGAAAGAATAATACAACCAGTGAAAAAACATATAGGCATCGCCATGAGCGGGGGTGTGGATTCGACCGCCTCTGCCCTAATTCTCAGGCAACACCACCACGTTAAGGGCTTTTTTATGCGGTTGGCTCAACCGGATTTTACAACGCAAAAAGAACGTGTTGAGGAGATAGCCGCCAAGCTTGAAATTGACCTGCAGATAGTTGATCTTCGACAGCAGTTTAACACACTGGTTTTAAAATATTTTTCCAACAGCTATTATCACGGCCTTACCCCAAACCCTTGCGTTGTCTGTAACCGGGAGATAAAATTCGGCCTCTTTTTTAAAGCTGTCAGGGAAAATGGCGCAGAATATATGGCGACCGGACATTATGCCCAGATAGTTGAAAACAAGGGCTATTTCAGCCTCCATTGCGGTATCGATGCCCGCAAGGACCAGTCCTATTTTCTCTCACGCCTTGACCACACACAATTGGCCAAAATAATCTTTCCACTTGGGGCAATGAACAAGGAAAATTGCTACAACTACGTCAGAGAACAAGGTTTCTACGACTTTGACGGACTTGAGAGCCAGGATGTCTGCTTCCTGGAAAAAAGAGGTATAGGTCACTTCCTGGATAAGGGGATGGCGCCATCCCAAGCAGGCCCGATAATGAAAAATGACGGTACAATTCTCGGACAACATCAAGGGCTCTACCACTACACAATAGGCCAGCGCAAAGGCCTGGGAATATCCAGTGATTCACCACTCTACGTTATTGAACTGGACATCAAAAACAATTGCCTCGTCGTCGGGAAAAACGACGAGTTATTTTGCGATACCATGTATGTGCATGATCTACATTGGCTGGCCGGGAAACCTCCGTATCTTTCCCGCAACTATTCGGTTCGTATTCGATACAGCCACCGCGGATCCGAAGCCCATATTAATCTTCTTGACAAAAACCGGGCCAAAATAATTTTTTCTTCCCCACAACGGGCAATCACACCAGGCCAATTCGCGGTAATATACGATGGTACTGAGCTCCTCGGCTCCGGTATTATAGAGAAATCGAACCTGAATTTTACAGTCAACAAGTAGACCGTAGATGTAGGACATCAATAGCGCTGACGTATAAAATACTACAATCCTGAATACAAAATTTTACCTAAACATCTAAAAAAATACACTGCAGTTCCATAACAGTATGAAAAAATTTCTTATTGAGACTCTTGGCTGTAAGGTCAACCAATATGAATCGGCCTCCTTTAGAAAAGAGCTGGAAGAGGTCGGCCTTGTAGCGATATCACCACCGCAACAAGCCGATATAATAATTATAAACAGCTGCGCGGTAACGGCCCATGCCGGGATACAATCACAAAAAACCCTGCGCAGGACGTTGCGTAAACATCCCAAGGCAAAAATCATTATCACCGGCTGCCTGACCGAAATTGATGCCGATACCATTGCAAATGAACCGTTACTGCAAGGTCGACGCTTCCAACTCATCGGTAACGACCATAAAGACAAGATCGCTTCAACAATTATCAACGAAGCAAAAAAGAGCGATCACCTGGAACCGGGTACAATAGGGCAGGCAAAAACAATATGCCGCCTGCCCGTTAAGCGATTTAACAAGCGCTGCCGCGCCTACCTGCGGGTCCAGGACGGCTGTCAAAGTTTTTGCACCTATTGCATTGTTCCTTACACCCGCGGCCCCAGCAGAAGCCTGCCCTTTTCAGAAGTTGTAAGCCAGGCGAAGATCTTTGCACGCGAAGGTCACAAAGAAATTGTTCTCACCGGCATCCATCTCGGTAATTATGGTAAAGACCTGGGGGAAAACCACAATATTATTTCCTTGATCAGCGCTCTTTCCCTAGAGACACCTGATGTCTCCTACCGTTTAAGCTCTCTTGAGCCAATGGAAATTAACAGAAATCTCCTTGAACTGATGGCAACACGCAACAATATCCAGCCACATCTTCACATTCCCCTGCAAAGTGGTAATAATGAAATTCTCACCAGAATGGGAAGGAAATATACCACCGAACAGTTCAAAGAATTAATCGATCTCTGCAGGAATATTCTTCCCCTTGGAGCCATTGGTATCGACATCCTTGTTGGTTTTCCCGGCGAATCGGATAAACATTTCAACCTATGCAAAACATTTTTAAAATCCCTAGATTTTACCTATCTTCACGTATTCCCCTACTCTATCCGTCCCGGCACCGTTGCTGCTGGTTTTACGGATCAAATTCCAAAACAGATAAAAGAAGACAGGGTTAGGGAACTGCGCTCCCTGAGCGATACCAAAAAAAGACATTTTTATTCAAGCCAACTGGGCCGCAAACAAAATGTGCTGGTGGAGGGTACAGTCGACAGCACCGGTAGGCTAAAAGGTTTTACAGATAACTATATTGCCGTACGTTTCGACGGTCCCGACTCACTCCTCAACACCACGACCATGGTGCAGCTCCACTCCGTTGAAAATAATTTCGTCCTGGCAAAAAGGGTAACATAACATGAAAATAGAAATAATAGCCATTGGCGATGAACTGACTTCAGGCAGGATCCTCAACACCACTTCAAGCTTTGCCGCCAGGAATCTCTTTGAGGCCGGTTATGAAATTTATGCCATAAATACCATAGGCGACACGCCGAGCCTCATAGGAGAAGCACTGAAACGGGCTCTGAGTCGGGCGGATGCCATATTAGTCACCGGCGGACTTGGCTCAACCGACGATGATATGACCAACGAAGCCGTTTCAAAGGCTTTAAACAGGCCGACCATGCCAAATTTTGAGATCCTTTCAAATATACGAACCCACCTCGACGAAATTACACCCACCCCCGTAAGTCAACTGGAAAAACTCGCCTGGCTGCCATCCGGGGCCAAAGCTCTTAACCCCAGCGGCAGCATGGCCGGTTATCTACTGATCCACGAAGATAAACCCATATTTTTTCTGCCGGGTATTCCAAGCCAGATGAAACAACTCTTGGTTGAATATGTTCTGCCAAAACTTTCCACCTGGCAGCAGGACCATCGCCTTGCCACTTACCAACGAATATTTCGTATATTCAACCTGCCGGAAACCGAGGTAAACCGCCGTATTGACAGCCTGGATCTTAGCCAGGACGTGAATATAGGCTACTACCCGGTTTTTCCTGAAGTCCACCTTAGTCTCATTGTCCGAGATAAAAAAACCAATAATGCCAAACGATTATTTAAATCCTCCTGTAAAGCAATCAATACCGTACTGGGTGATGCCATATATGGAACCGACCGGGACACCATGGAAAAAGTTGTCGGTACACTGCTAATCGATAATAACTTTACAATTTCAGTGGCAGAATCATGTACAGGTGGTCTAATCTGCAAAAAAATAACCAACTCCCCCGGCAGTTCCTCTTACTTTTACGGGGGTGTAATTGCCTATGCAAACGGCCTTAAAACACATTACCTCAACGTACCCGACGACCTCCTGGAGACAAAAGGTGCCGTCAGCCGTGAGGTTGCCGAGGCCATGGCCGTTGGCGTCAGAATTCAGAGTAAAAGTGATATCGGCCTTGCTGTCACCGGAATAGCTGGGCCGGATGGTGGAACAGAGGAGAAACCAGTGGGTACTGTCTATATAGCCATCGCCACACCGGAAGAAAACTGGGTAACAAAATTTCATTTCCAGGGCAACCGGGAACAGGTCAGAGAAATAACCGCCCAGAGCGGTCTTGATCTGATCAGAAAGTATCTTCTCCAAAACAGTGATTAACCCATGGCCATCCAGTTACAAAACCTAGGCAAATCTATTGGAAATTTTTAAATTTTTTTAAAAATAGCCTTCTGATATTTGAGATCCCCGTGTATTATCCTTTGAACATGGTAAGATTTTTGTTTCCTTTCCAATCTATCATAGATACAATCAACACTTCGATTAAGATATAATCATTATTCATAACGGAGAATGGCATGGCCCCAGGCGATAAAAAAAATAAAACCAGTAGTGTCGACAACGCAATCAGTCAAATACAAAGGCAATTCGGCAAAGGCTCCATAATGCGCCTTGGAAGCCAACAGGCCGAAAATATACCAACAATTCCAACCGGCGCACTCAGTCTCGACATTGCCCTGGGGGTTGGCGGATTCCCCAAGGGACGGGTTACCGAAATTTACGGACCTGAATCATCCGGTAAGACAACCCTTGCCTTACATGTGGTTGCAGAAGCCCAAAAGGCCGGAGGAACCGCCGCCTTCATTGATGCAGAACATGCGCTGGATACCAACTACGCAGAACGACTCGGTGTCGATGTGGACAACCTCCTGGTCTCTCAACCTGATTTTGGCGAACAAGCCCTGGAAATAGCAGAAATTCTTATTCGTTCCGGCGGTGTTGATGTAATAGTTATCGACTCTGTTGCAGCGCTTGTTCCCCGTGCGGAAATTGACGGCAACGTGGGCGATTCCCACGTTGGTCTGCAGGCCCGGCTGATGTCCCAGGCCATGCGAAAGTTCACAGGTGTTCTCAACCGCTCCAACACCGTCCTCATTTTTATTAACCAGATCCGGATGAAAATCGGTGTTATGTTCGGCAATCCCGAAACCACCACCGGTGGTAATGCTCTAAAATTTTATTCTTCGCTACGGTTGGATATACGTAGAATAGGTCAGATTAAGGACGGCCAGGAAATAATCGGCAATAGAACCAAGGTTAAGGTGGTTAAGAATAAGGTGGCTCCGCCCTTTAAACTTGCGGAATTTGATATTATCTATGGCGAAGGTATTTCAAAAGTTGGCGATATGCTCGACCTGGCCGTCGACCTGGAAATTATTGAAAAAAGCGGATCATGGTATTCGTATAAAGACGAAAGAATCGGCCAGGGTCGTGAGAACGCCAAACGCTTTCTTGCAGAACAACCGGAAATGTGCGCTGAAATCAATAACGCGGTTCGGTCAGCCTACGGTATGACCGCAGCCGTTGAACCAATGCAGAAAGAAGAAACAGAGACAAAATAACCTCTCGATACACCGGGATTACACAGGTATTCCCGGTCATTTTACCAGCATAAACCATCCCCCGGCTCAAGTGCGAAGGAGAGTGCGCCGATCGTAAAACAAGTCGAATTCCAGCGCACAGGATCAGGCCATGGCAAGCAAAAACGGTGTCCCGAAAACAGATTACGATGTTATTATAGTCGGTGCGGGACCTGCTGGTCTTTTTGCCGCCTATTACCTAGGGGAACATAGCAAACTCGATGTCCTCGTCATTGAAAAGGGAAGGAAATCGCTTAAGCGACAATGTCCCATCAAAGAATCTGGCTGTATAAAATGCCGGCCGTGTAATATTCTCTGCGGCATCGGCGGAGCCGGTCTGTTTTCCGATGGAAAACTCAATTTTATACATAAATTAGGCAAGACGGATCTCACTCAATTTCTTGATCCAGCATCAGCCATGGCCTTGGTCGACGAAACCGAAACAATTTTTAATCATTTCAATATGGACGGGCAGGTCTTTCCCACCAATACCGAAAAAGCCAAAGAAATAAGAAAAAACGCAAGAAAACAGGGTATTGACCTCCTTATCATCAAACAAAAACACCTTGGCAGCGATAACCTTCCCAACCATATTTCACAAATGGCAGAATATGTCGCTGATAAAGGTGTAATTTTCCATGATCTTGAAGAAGCGGAGCAAATTATCGTGAATAACGGCTCGGTTGTCGGAGTGAAAACTGACAAACGCAGCTATTTTGCTGAAAATGTTATCCTGGCGCCCGGCAGAGTCGGCGCAGAATGGGTGGCTAATATTGCTCGGGGTCACAATATTGACGTCTCGCAACGCGGTATAGAAGTAGGGGTACGCGTCGAGGTACACAATGAAATCATGCAGGATATCTGCTCCATTATTTATGACCCGACATTTTTTATCAGGACCAATAAATACGACGATCAGACACGAACATTTTGCACTAATTTCGGCGGATTTGTCGCCCTTGAGAATTATCAGGACTTTGTCTGTGTTAACGGTCATGCCTATATGGATAAAAAATCACAAAATACCAATTTTGCCTTTTTATCAAAAGTTGTATTAACAGACCCTGTGGAAGACAACCAATCTTACGGCGAATCAATTGGTAAACTATCTACTCTGATAGGCGGGGGCAAGCCTATACTGCAAAGATACGGAGACCTTAAAAGAGGAAGGCGTTCCACCTGGAATAGGGTTAAAAACAGCTATATCGAACCGACCTTTAAAAATGTTACCTGTGGAGATATCGCAATGGCACTCCCCGAACGTATTCTCACTAATCTCATCGATGGTCTCGGTCAGTTAAACACAGTAATTCCAGGGGTTGCAAATGATGAGACCCTGCTCTACGCACCGGAAATTAAATTTTTTGCCACCCAAATCGCCACCGATAATAATCTGGAAACGAAAATTAAAGGTCTTTTTATGGCGGGCGACGGCCCGGGAGTCGCCGGAAATATTGTCTCGGCAACGGCCACAGCATTAATTCCAGCTAAAGAAATTATACGCAGGAAAGGTAATCTTTCCAAAAAACAATTTTCTAGTTGACTATGATAAATTAGCGACTATATTGGAGTAAGCGAGAATGATTATCATTACTTAAAAGGAGGCCTTATTATGGCAAAATGGGAATGTCCATGTGGTTATGTGTATGATCCGGCGGTTGGTGACGAAGATAACGGTGTTGCAGCCGGTACTGCCTGGGAAGATGTACCGGAGGATTGGGTATGTCCCCTCTGCGGTGCGGAAAAAGAATCTTTCTGGAAATTGGATTAAACTTTAATATCGCAATCGACAAGCTCGGAGCCCGCGCTCACCTACTGTAATACATAAAGCATCAACAACATTGACCTGTAAAAAATCAAATGATTAAAACTAACACCGGAAATGACCGGTAAGCCGGTATAAGTGCCTTGTTTCTGTTACCGGCACCCGGTTTTTTATGGTCTATTATTTCTTGTTTTCTGTTACAGATTTTACGGAGTAAGGCACTAAATATATTCGGTAAGCAGCAAAGAACGTTATACCGGCTTGTCGATTGCAAAAGGCGGAGAATATGAAAAACTCCCCTGAAACAGTGAACGCAATCATATTACAACCATCATCAACACATTTATTTCACTGTAAAAAAATAACTGCTCTCTCCATAAAGGCAATCAAGTGTTGTCCGATGACTGATTCCATTTACCCATTTATATCAGAGTTTCATACATAGTGGCGTTGTAACCGATAAAAAATGTATCTCCCTTTCTAATGGTTGGTGCACGAAGATTACCTGTCCTACCCGTTATCTTTTTTAACATTGCCGTCTTATCAGCTGTGGCCGGTGCAAAATCAACAATCTTTTTTCCACTTGCTACGTAAACTTTTTGCGCATCTACAATAACTGCCCAGGCATCCTCTCCGTTAAAAACTTCCTTCCTGGCATCAACTTCTTTACCGATATCAATTTTCTTTTCCTCAAATACCTTCCAGGCATTTTTACAGGAAACTCATCCCTTTCTCATATAAGCCCAGTCTATCATCTCTCCCTCCTCAGGTTGAAACATTTACAATTTCCCATTATACCTAACGCAGACAAGCTGCCAGCAAGTGCCTTATTTCTGTTATGAACCCGTTAAGTTAAACATTACCTTTATTTTCTTGTTTTTCTTTACGGGTTTTATGGAGTAAATATCTAAACCCTGCACACATAACGTGTGAAAAAATTCCAGGTTACATGGAACTACTACCCGTAACCTTATATAAAAATACATTTTCTTCCCATTCACCACAATAATAATTGCGGCACCATCAATACGTGCTTATCTTTCGTTCTACAGTGGACGGAAAAGTCCACACTCGAGCAAAACTATGCTCGACCAACCATCTGAAAATTCTTATCAACACATAACATAAAAATTTAGTTTCAAACATATCCACCCCACAAGTTACGGGGCTGATCTTTCACACTCAAAGGAGGAGAACAAATGGCTCAAAAAATGGCGATCTATAAATGCGACCTTTGTGGAAACATAGTTGAAGTACTCACCGCCGGAGGTGCCGAACTTAACTGCTGCGGCCAGCAGATGACCATGCAAAATGAAAATACAACAGATGCCGCAACAGAAAAACACGTGCCCGTTCTCACACAAAAAGATGACGGCTGGCTGGTGACCGTCGGTTCTGTCGATCATCCCATGACCGCTGACCATTATATTGAATGGATTGAATTGATAGCCGATGATACCGTGTATCGTCAATTCCTAAACCCCAACGATAAACCCAGCGCATTTTTCACCTGCCCGGCCAAAAACGTCACCGTCCGTGCATACTGCAACCTACACGGTCTCTGGTCGGCTTGATTTTGTTAATTTTGTAAATTTTCCTGCAACCATTGTCGACAATTTCTGGTAATGGTTGCAAAAATTATCCGACCATATTGCGGTCAAGTTCCTCCCGGACGCCCATGGCAATATCGGGTATGGTGTATGGTTTTCGCAAGTAAACCGCAACACCCAGTTCACGGGCAAGTTCGACTCTCCCTACTTCCGAAAAGCCACTGGCGATAATTGCCCGTTGCTCCGGTCTGATTTTCAGTATTTGTTTAAAAGTCTCAATGCCGTCAATACCGGGCTCCATTATCATATCCAGGATGATAAGATCATAGGGCTTGGTTTTTATAGTCAGTACCGCTTCTTCGCCACTGGCAACCACATCCACCCCGTACCCCAGTTCCCGCAGGATATCCGCGGCTATCAATCTCTGTTCCTTTACATCATCAACTACTAAAATCGATTCACCTTTACCGGCAAAGGCATGCAAATCTTGCATACCAACCTGATCTATTTCCTCGTCGGTTGAGGGGAAATATAGAGAAAAACAAGTTCCTTTACCAGGCACACTCTCAACATCAATATATCCCTGGTGATCTTCCACAGTCCCCCAGACCACGGCCATACCCAGTCCCGTACCACTCATGCCCATCTTCTTTCTTGTATAAAAAGGCTCAAATATATACTGCAGATCTTCTTCCTTAATACCATGACCAGTATCCCTGATACAAAGTTTAACATAACGACCTTCCACAATTTTTTCATAACCATGGACGGGTTCCGTCAAGTAGCAATTTGACAGTTCAATGGTCACCACCCCCTCATTGATGATGGCTTCAGCACTATTTGTCACCAAGTTCATAATGGTTTTACTTAAATGAACTGGAGACCCTTTAACCATATATGTTTCGTTGCCAATATTTTTTTCGATCCGCACACCCGGATGCTCACTCAACAACTTCACATACTCCGCACTGACAATGTATTCCTGGACAATCGTTCTAAAATCAAGCACTTCTGCGACCAATGCCCCACGACGCGCCAGGGTGAGCAAATCTTGCACAATATCGGCGGCCTTTTGGCCGGAGACCTTTATTGTCGTAAGCGGTTTGTACATTTCATCATCTTTGGAAAGACGCATAAGCAGCAATTCCGGATACGATACCACCCCAGACAGGATATTATTCAAATCATGGGCCACTCCCCCGGCCAGGGTACCTATCGCCTCCATGCGCTGGGCACGGGTGAGTTGATCCTGGATCTGTTTACGTTCCTCAATCTCTTTCTGTAATTTTTTATTGGTATTAAGTAACTCTTTGGTTCGTTGTTTTACCAAACTTTCCAAAGTATTACGATGCCTGGCCAATTCCTCGTCACGTTTTTCAATTTCCACCAACATATTATTAAATCTATCAGTCAACACCCCGAATTCATCATTATTTAGCTTAGGAACCCGGTGTGAGTAACAATTTTCCCTTCCCACCAGTTCCATGGTGTCCAGAAGATCAAAAAGTGGCTTGGCAAAAGTTCGATGGATACGAACGGAAAAAAATTGAGCGATCAAGCCCAGGATAATTAAAAACAAGATAACAAGGGACATCGATCCGATTAGCCTGCTGTATAATCTTTTCAAATCAGCATGGATAACAATATACCCAAGCCGCGTTCCATCAAGCATTACAACGGCAGTGGTATCCAAAAATCCCGCATGGAAGCTATGGGCCAACATTTTATCCGTTTTTTCTCTTAAAACGTTTAGGCTCTCGGTATCGAATCCGCTCCTCTTTTGCTGATCAATCCCCTCCTTGGTATAGACGGCAAAAACATTTCCCTGGTTATTAAAAAGAGTCGCTGTAACAACATCAGGTACTGCTTTTAAGGCCGACAATATTTCATAAGCTGTCATCGCATCATCAAAAATGAGCGCAGCCGAACTATTTTTTGCTATTGTCACAGCCAGCATTTCATGGGTTTCTTGCATACTTTGCCGAAAGGAATAAATTTTATCACAGACGAATAAAACGGCCATTACCAGGACCAAAGAACTGCACGCAACCATCATAATTGTTGCGAGTTTAGCCTGAACAGGTAAATTGCCGAATTTTTTTGTCATTACTGTTTATCCTCGCGTGTTTCGACAATCTGCGCAAGTTTCAGCACCTGGGCACTAATCAGTAACGCATTTTTTCTTGCCTCCTCGATATTGATCTGAAGCCGGATACGTCGACCAACCTTCAAGAGGTTGACTATCCCTCCGGACTCACAGAAACCGGCGATATCTCCAACAGTGAGCACTTTAAATTTCCGGGCATTTTGCAGCAGCGCATCCAATGCAATCATCTTGTTTTTAGCAATAAACAACAAGCCAATTTCCTGCCAATTAATATTGTTCACATCGCGATAACGTTGAACCACCAAGGTTTTGCCATGCACCATTTCATCAGCAACAACCTTATCTAAAAAGTCGCCAAAGGGATCCTCACCTACGATACCGATGGTGAATTTTTTTTGAGGGATTGACCTGTCATTCTCCCAGCTGACAAACTTTGTCAAGTTGAAGAAAAAAACAGCCTTAACCTGATTCTCTTCAAATGCGTCAGCACAGACACCCCGCTCAGCTCGGAACAAACCGGAAACCGCAACACAGGTCAAGACCATGACTCCCATCCATGTCACCCTAAGAGAACGGATGGGTATATTTCGCAGAGGCCATTTCATTAATTAGGGATATTTCCAGAAAAAATTTTAATAACGCCACACCAATTTCGCAAAAACCTGGCGGGGTACTTCAGAAGCAATGACACTATGACTGTTTCCAAACTCAATCTTATGGGCATCGGTTAAATTCTCACCGGAAACACTTACGGTCACATGATCGTTGAGGCGGTAGCTGATCATCATATCAAAACGAATATAGGAATCAATTTTTTTGCTTGTAAGATCATCAACATAATAAATTTCATTATCCATGGATAAGTTTGGGGAAAAATCTAGATGAGATCGTAATTGTAACTGATGTTCAGGAAAGGCTTCCCTGAAAAACTGTTGATTTTCACCCCTCATAACATTTCTATCCTTACTTGAAAAAGACG
>CAZQOD010000088.1:0-14089 GCA_964594945.1 uncultured Desulfopila sp. | reverse complement strand
GTGACCCCAAGGGGACTCGAACCCCTGTTCCCGGCGTGAGAGGCCGGTGTCCTAGACCACTAGACGATGGGGCCCGATCGTGTAGCTTTATAACTGACCTTGGATTTGTTGTCAATACTTTGTTGCCTGTACAATAGCAACCATTTTTTTAGTAAATATTATTTTATAAATTGCACTTTTAGATGCAATACAGTATAAGTATGATCTTCTGGAAAATAGTATACGCTTGGTGGGATTGTTCCCGCCGGCTTTTTTTTTGTCTTAATATTCAAGTAGATAGTCCATTAAATATTGTGTTGTTTCCTTGGATGTTATGTTTTTTCAAGGTTTCTATAAAAATTTTAAATGGAGTGGTTCACTGGTGTTACCCGAACTTAAAGAAAACCTTCTCAAGGCCGGAAAAAAAGAAGGATGTATTAGTTTTGATGATTTAAACGATTTGCTGCCAGATGACGTCAGGGATCCCAATGCCATTGAATCTATCTTTAATTTTCTTGGTGCCCATGCAATCGAAATAGTAACGGTTGAAAAGGGTGGGGAACGTCGGACTCTTTCGGGCGAACTCTGGGAAAAGAATGAAGATTCACAAGAGACTGCAGCCCAGGAAGAAGAGGTAATCGTACCCAATGAAGAAGGACATGAGGCGGAGGAGACCACCACAACCTATCTTCGTGAAATGGGGCGTTTTGACCTGTTGACTCCGGAGGAGGAGGCCAAGTACAGTAAGACTATTCGGCAGGGTTTTGAGGCAATTATTATAGCCATAAGGGAAGATAAATCCGGGGTTAAGGAAGTACAATTGCTCCGCGAGAGAATAGATCTTTGGGAAAAACGCGATCCCACTCTTAAGCCGAAGAAACAGCAGCTGAATTTTATGCGCTACAATATCATCAGTGCTGCGAAGAAATACCAGGATATACGTGAATTATTTGAACTTCAGGCCAAACTTGAAGCGTACAGCAGATCCATTGAAGTTGCCAAGGATACGATGATCCGCGCTAACTTGCGACTTGTTGTTTCCATTGCCAAAAGGTATATGCACCAGGGGTTAACACTTGCTGACTTAATTCAGGAAGGTAATCTCGGTTTGATGCGCGCGGTTTTCAGGTTTGATTATACCAAGGGCAATAAATTTTCCACATATGCCAGCTGGTGGATTAGGCAGGCGATAACCCGTGCCATTCTCGACAAGACCCGGACAATTCGTTTACCGGTACATTTCCTTGAGTTGAGAAGTCAGTTTTTTAAGGCATTTTATGCTCTTTTTAAAGAACTTGGTCGTGAACCGACGCCGCTGGAAATCTCTAAATCTACAAATTTACCCATGGATAAAATTTTATCCATCCTTGAGGCGTCGCGGGAACCGATCTCGCTTGAAACCCCGGTTGGTGACGATGATTCAACCCTGGGTGATTTTCTTGAAAATCAAGAGTCGCAATCGCCCTATGATGCGGTTCAAACCAGGGAATTATCCGGCAGGGTGAACGATATTCTGGAAACTCTCAGTGAAAGGGAAGAAAAGATCATTCGTTTGCGCTTCGGTATTGGTGAAAAGGCTGAGTATACCCTGGAAGAAATTGGTAAATTATTTAATGTTTCCAGGGAGCGTATTCGTCAAATTGAGAAAAAGGCCCTCAATAGACTTCGTCATTCAAGTCGTCGGGAAAAATTAAAATTTTTTATTGATTGATATAAAATTCGAAGATTCAGGCCGGGTTTAATACCCGGCCTTTTGTTTTATGATGAAAAAACACATAGAAAGGGCAGGACTTACTGAAATATATAAAAAAGTAAAGGCAAAGCAGCGTCTTAGCGTGGAAGACGGTATTGCATTATATAAGAGTAATGATATTTTGGCGATTGGTTTTCTTGCGGATATGGTTCGTAAGAGGACAAATGGCGAAAATGCATATTTTATCTATAATCAACATATAAATTATTCTAATATCTGCATAAATTTATGTAAATTCTGCGCGTTTGGTCGGGAAAAAACATCTGATCTTGCCTATGAGATGAGTGTTGAACAGGTAAAGGAAAAGGTACGAAAACGCCTTGGAGAACCGATTACCGAGATTCATATGGTAGGGGGGATCCACCCCGATTTGCCTTTTGAATACTATATTGAATTGTTAAGAGCCATTAAAGAAGTAAACAGCGAGTTGCATATCCAGGCCTTTACCTGTGTAGAAATTGCTCATCTTGCCAATCTTGCCGGATTGTCAGTGGAAAAGACACTGGTTTTACTTATGGAAGCCGGACTTGGTTCGCTTCCAGGCGGCGGGGCAGAGGTCTTCAGTTCGCGAATACGTCAACTTACCTGCGAAAAAAAAATCTCTGGTCGGGAGTGGCTGGAAATAGCGGCTATTGCCCATAGGCTCGGGTTACATACCAATGCCACCATGTTGTATGGTCATATAGAGACTATTGAAGAACGGATGGAACATTTACATGCCTTGAGGCGGGTCCAGGACGAAACAAACGGTTTTCTGGCCTTTATTCCACTGGCCTTTCATCCACAAAATACCGGAATGTCCCATTTATCTAAAACGACAGGCATGGCTGATCTTAAAAATGTGGCCGTTGCCAGGCTGTTTCTTGATAATTTTCCGCATATTAAGGCCTATTGGGTTATGATCGGTCCGAAAATGGCGCAACTGGCTCTTACCTTTGGTGCGGATGATATGGATGGTACAGTTCAGGAGGAAGTTATTACCCATATGGCGGGCGCCGACACCGATCAGGCCATAGGCAGTGATACGTTGGTTAATTTAATCAAAGAGGTTGGTAGGATCCCGGTGCAGCGCGATACTCTTTATAATATTCTTAAAGTCTATAATTGTAAGTAACTATGGACTATCAACTCAAAGAAATATCTGATAGGATTTTAGATGGTCGGCGAATTTCCGATGAAGATTATCTTGCATTGGAAAGTGGTGCTGATCTATATCAACTCGGTTCACTCGCCGGTCATGTTCGTAACCGTTTACATCCGGATAACTTGGTTACTTATGTCATAGATAGAAATATCAATTATACGGATATATGTATTTCTGGTTGTAAATTTTGTGCATTTTATACAGATGGTGATAATGGAAGTGGTTATTTACTGAGCTTTGCGGAAATTGTTGAAAAAATCAATGAAACACAAAGAGTCGGAGGAACTCAGATTTTATTGCAGGGCGGTCTTCACCCTACGCAACCATTGGAATATTATGAAGAAATGGTTAGTTGTATCAAGGATACCGGTATTCATTTACACGGTTTTTCTCCGCCTGAAATTGTCCATTTTTCACAACTTGCCGGGCTGTCGACCAGGACGGTACTTTTAAGATTGATGGAGGCTGGGCTAGATTCAATTCCCGGTGGTGGTGCGGAAATCTTAAATGATCGGGTCAGAAAAGCGATTGCCCCCGATAAATGTTCGGCCTCTCAATGGCTTAAAGTGATGGAGGAGGCACATTCGCTGGGCTTACCGACAACAGCTACAATGATGTTTGGCCATATAGAAACCGAAGAAGAGAGGCTTGAACATCTCTCGCGACTTCGGGATTTACAGGATCGAACCGGTGGTTTCACTTCATTTATTCCCTGGCCTTTTCAGCCTGGAAACACTCCGCTAAACCATATAAAAAAGAGTTCCGGTATCGGCTATCTGCGTATGCTCGCACTTTCTAGAATTTATCTAGATAATTTTCATAATATCCAGGCGTCGTGGGTAACCCAAGGGCCTAAAATTGCCCAAATTGCCCTCTCCTTCGGAGCCAATGATTTTGGCAGTACCATGATTGAAGAAAATGTTGTAGCCGCTGCGGGGGTAACTTTCAGGCTTTCAGAAAATGAAATTAAACGATTGGTGGCCGATGCCGGTTTCGAACCCGCTCAACGGCTGATGAATTATTCACTTGTGTCGTAAATTATGTTTTAAAATCCCGTTGATTGGGAGCCTGTCGGTCACCGGGATATCCAGGAGTGGTCTTGATGAAAAAACATGAAGTTATGATGACAAGAATCGGCATGGTAAATTTTCTTAATACCGCGCCTATTTACGAGAGATGGAAGGAAACCGTTCATCGCAAGGATTGGCAACTTGTCGAGGGTACTCCTTCAGTATTAAACAAAAAGCTTGCCGCAGGTGAGCTTGACCTCGGTTTTGTTTCGAGCTTCGAGTATGGCGTTCATCCGGAGCAGTATAAAATATTATCCGGATTATCAATCAGTGCCAACGGTGAGGTCGGTTCGGTTTTTCTTTTTTCCCATCTGCCGCTTGAACAGTTAAATGCTCAGCCCGTTCTCCTCAGTTCCCAGTCTCAGACGTCGGTGGGACTGGTAAAAATTATTCTCGAAGAGTTTAATAATGTTCGTCCCGAATATAGTGTGGGTGAAGTACCGGAGGATGGCGACGACGGCTATAAAGCCTTGATGGCTATTGGCGATGATGCTCTGAGAATAGTGGAAAAATCCCGATATCTCTACCAGTACGATCTTGGAGATATATGGAAACGGCAAACAGGTTTGCCGTTTGTTTTTGCCCTCTGCGTCGTAAGGGATGATTTTTGTGAAAAGTACCCTGAATTATTAACGGATGTACACCGGGAATTGTTGAGATGTTGTGAGGAGGGAAAAAAATGTTTGCCGGATATCTGTCAAATGGCCGCGGCCCGGATCCCCATGTCCAAAGATAGATGTCATAATTACTTGCGGGCAATAGAGTATGATCTAGGTGCCCGGAAACGTCAGGCCCTGGAAACTTATTTTGATTATCTTCAAAAGCGTGGTGATATCGGAGATGGTGCCCTGCCCCTGAAATTTTTTACCGCGCTATGTGTTGATTGAAGATATGGATGATTCCAGTAGTCAGGCCAGGCTTATTCTCGGTATTACCGGGGCAAGCGGCATGATCTTTCTTAAGTCATTTCTTAACACCCTTGCTGATGTTGATATTATTGTGCATGGAATATGTTCAGAGGCCGGGATAAAAGTAATGGAAACTGAACTAGGTTTTTATCCAGGTGACCTGCATGGTGTGGCGAAGTGGTTTGAAGCAGATGATTTTGCAGCTGCCCCTGCGTCCGGATCCAGCGATTATTCCTCCATGGTAATTTTGCCGTGTACCATGGGAACTTTGGCGGCCGTGGCCGCGGGATTAACGATTAATCTGATTCATCGAGCAGCTGATGTTATGCTTAAGGAAAAAAAGAAGTTGGTAATGGCCGTGCGGGAGACACCGCTGAACAGAACGCATCTTAAAAATATGCTGGCGGTTAATGATGCCGGGGCGGTTATCTGCCCGATTATGCCCGGGTTTTATTTACAGCCCAAGACCCTGGAGGAGGTGGCCCAAATATATTCTTGGCGTCTTGCCGATCAGCTTGGTATCAAAATTCCAAAGAGAAAGAGATGGGGAAAATAAGGTTATTAACCGTAGTTACAGGTAAAATTGCAATTTTACTTGAGATGATTCAATTCAAGTTAACGATCTTTGCCCTGCCTTTTGCGTTAACGGGTGCCTTCCTCGGGGCCAGGGGTGTCCCTGAACCGGCTATTGTTATATGGGTCGTTTTGGCCATGGTTGGGGCACGCACATGCGGTATGGGTTTTAATCGTATTATAGATTATCGATTCGATAAAGAGAACCCACGCACTCGTACGAGGGCGCTTCCAGCCGGTACCGTTGCCGGATGGGAGGCGTGGTTGCTAGTGATCGTGGCCGGTTTGTTGTTTTTTTTCGCATGCTACCGGTTGAACAATCTGACGCTCTTATTGAGCCCCGTTGCTCTTGCTCTCATTCTTTTTTATTCTTTAACTAAAAGATTCACCTCATTTTGTCATTTTGTTCTGGGTTTTGCCCTGGCGTTTTCTCCCCTGGGTGGCTGGGTGGCGGTGAAGGGAACTCTTTGTGACTACCCGTTTGTCCTTTCGCTGGGTGTCCTCTTCTGGGTGGCCGGTTTTGATACAATTTACGGTTGTCTTGATACGGATTTTGATAAGAAAACTGGTCTTTACTCATTGCCATCAAGGTTTGGTAAACGAACCGCCTTTCGCCTGGCCGGATTTTTTCATGTTCTTGCCTTTATTTTTTTTACTTTGACCGGTTTTTACGAAGGGTTAAATTATTTTTATTATATGGGGATTTTTTTGACGGCGGTGGCGCTTATCCACCAGCATAGGCTTGTAAAACCAGAAGATTTATCGCGGATTCACGCCTCATTTTTTTCCATGAATGGTTTTATCAGTATAACCTTGTTTGCTGCCACCTGGCTCTCCCTTGCCACCCTTGGCAATTAAGAAGATATGCCGTCTTTGTTTTGCCGGGTGTGTGTATAAAGCTGAGTTGAACTGTGATGCCTACTTAAATAGCGCCATCAGCTCTTACGAAAAAACTTATGCCTTTGTGATATAAATAGATTTTTACCCCAGTGTGTTATCTTTGTATTGAGGTGAATTATCTATTATGCTTTTCTTTATTTTACATAATTTACAGTAAATTTCTTATATGGGAAACGGACAATGACAGAATCGATTGTATCGACGGATTTTTCAGATCTTACCCTTGTACATAAAGGTAAGGTTCGGGATATGTACGCTATTCCTGGACATGATGATAAACTTCTTATGGTAGCAACCGATAGGATATCGGCCTACGATGTAGTGATGGATGACCCCATTCCCGGTAAGGGTTCGGTTTTAACAAAGTTATCCCTTTTTTGGTTTGACCTACTGGGGGATATTGTTGAGAATCATCTGATCAGTGCCAATACAGCCGATTATCCCCCCGTTTGCTCTCAATATGAGGATATATTGAAGAACCGGTCGATGCTGGTAAAAAAGACGGAACCACTCAGTGTCGAATGCATAGTGCGGGGTTATATTTCCGGGTCATTTTGGAATGCGTATAGAAAAAACACCACCGTCTGTGGTTTTAAACTGCCAGCGGGAATGCGTGAGTCTGAGAAATTCCCCGAGATTTTGTTTACGCCTTCCACAAAGGCGGCCCTTGGTGCCCATGATGAGAATATATCATTTGCCGAAATGGTTGAAATTGTGGGTGTCCAGCGAGCAACCCAAATATCGGAGATTTGCATAGCACTTTATGAAAGGGCTGCTGGTTACGCGTTGAAAAAAGGAATTATAATCGCTGATACGAAATTTGAGCTGGGTGAACTGGATGGTAATCTTATTCTTATTGATGAGGTGTTAACCCCGGATTCATCACGTTTCTGGCCCGTGGATAAATATAAGCCGGGCCAACCGCAGGAAAGTTTTGATAAACAGTATCTAAGGGATTATCTTTCCGCTCTGGATTGGGACAAGAATCCTCCACCGCCTTCTTTACCTTTTGACGTAATTACGAAGACCCAGGGCAGATATGAAGAGGCATTGGCCCGTATAACAGGTTAAAGTATGGGGAAAGATACCGGAAAAGTGTCGCTTTACCTTTAGGTAATGCGGATTCTAAATTTTATCCGTTTATATGAAAGTGGTTTCCAAGGCTTTGATTATTGGGTCGCTTTCATTGTTAGTTGTGGCTGTGGTCTGACGGTTTGGCCCAGCCATGCTGGTTATTTATTGCATAATCAGGCCATTATTTCGTACAGTGGGAGATAACCGCCGCCAAAGATTGATCCCGGAAGGTGTAATCGTTTTCGAGTAGTACAGTGGGGGTGACCCTGGTGCTGCTCAGGAGCATTTCCTTCGCCATTTGTCCAAAGATTAGTTTCACAACAAAGGCCGGGATTTTTAAAAAAGGTCTGCTGCCAAGTGCCCGACCTAATATTTTTGTAAGTTCTCCGTTTGTTGTCTGGATGGGACTGACAATATTGACGGGGCCGCTTATTTGTTTGTTGTTTATTATAAAATCTACTATCTGAACCAGGTCTCTGATACTTATCCAACTAATATATTGTTTGCCGCTACCGATTGTTCCGCCAAGGTTTGCTTTAAATGGTGGAATCATTTTATGCAGAGCACCACCCTTTGGACTTAAGACCATGCCGAAACGGAGGGTGACGACTCTTATATTCATCGTTGTTAATCTTTTGGTTTCCTGTTCCCACTGACGGCATACATCGGCCAGGAATCCCTCCCCGCCCGGGCTGTTCTCACTGATCAAATCATCTCCTCTATTGCCGTAAAAACCTATGGCGGATGCTGTTAAAAATACATCGGGTTTTACCGGTAATAGTGAAATATAATCCACCAGTTCCCGGGTTCCGTCCACGCGACTCTGCAATATGCGTTTTTTCTTTGCAGCAGTCCAGCGGCCCTGGGCGACATTTTCACCTGCCAGATGAATAACGGCGGAAAAAACAGCATCACTATTGTCAGGCAATGATTGGATTGCCCAAAATGGCGTGTTCTTATTATGTGGATTTCTTTTGAGACATTGGATGGAATGTCCCTGCTGAAAAAGGTACTCAACTAGGGCACTGCCTATTAGCCCTGATGCACCTGTTATTAGTGTTTTCATAAAATTACATCATTTACCGATTTCTTTTGGCCGTTGCTAAGCGACCTCTAAGGAGATGTTTGAGTGTCATGAGGGGGTGACGCCATATCATTTTTGGTCCGGAGAATCTCATTACACTTTTTACACGATCCTGCATATCTTTACTATAACAATGTATCGTGCAATTTCCGCATGTTGGTTTATTTTGTTGAAACGGGCATCTGGAGAGACGCTTGTCTGCGTATTCTATGAGTTGCTGACATTGGTCACAAAGATTATTTCGGTCCGATTTATGGTGCGCATGGCAAAATATTACAACCATGGCTTTAATTGTTTCCAACTCGCTGTATAACTGATTGTTTTTGTTTAAAATTGATTGCGGAATTTTTTCCATTATCTGGGAAGCCGGGGTCTATTTTGATAGGGATGGGAGAAATTCAAGTTCTTGTAGTTTTTGTCGTATGTTATCACAAACCTGATCTTGAGTGGAGTGGGTGGTTTTGATGATGATGTCGGTAAATTTTTCATATAACGCCTGTCTTTCCATAAACAGATCTTCAAGTGTCTGTTCCCGACGTTTTGCCAATCCCCTGTTCGCGTAATTATGGATTCTGCCTTTGAGGGTGGCAAGTTCCGTGTGGAGAAAGATGATATGGCCGTTGTTGCGCAGATGGTTCATGGCGGACGTGCTGTAGGCGGCGCTGCCACCCGTTGCTATTATATGATTATGACAACGTATTTTGAGTAGAACTTTTTCCTCTATCTCTCTTAGGCACATATGTCCTTGGCTGTCGACAATTTCCTGCAGAGTTTTTTTTGTGTAATTCTGGATCAAAATATCGGTATCCAGAAATCGTTTTTGCAGGAGTTTGGCCAAGATAATACCCACCGTGCTTTTACCGGAACCAGGCATACCAATAAGAATTATATTTGTTTTTTGCATGTTATTATAGTTTTATGGATGAAAGCAGCAAATTTTTACATCTTTTGTAGAGAATATACAGGGACGTCGGCTCTGTCCAGTGTAGATTGTTTTTGGCTGGGTAAATAATCGTGAAAAATTGTGGAACCGATATTATAGTGAATTGGATTTTCCTGGGCTGGTAGTATACAATTATCCTTAAATATTTAGGTATAAGGGACAACACAATGGAAATGTTCGATAAAATAGGAACATGGTGGGTTTCCACACATGTTCCGGAACAGATAAAAGATGTGGATGCGGCCGGGCTTTTTACCAACCCCTGGTTTATCGTGCCGTTTGGTAGCATGGTATGCTACATGGCATGGAAACAAAGTTGGAGAGATTTAATAATTATTGCCACGTTTGTCGCCGTATGGTGGATCAGCGGTACCGAATATATGCATACTCTGCTTGTGGGGGATATTGTCCAGATGGATAAAATACTCCCCGTGGTCTTCGGTGGTGCCGCTGTTTTGGGCTTTATTATCTATCTTTTGTTTGGTAGATCGGACTAGAGAAAGGAATATATGCAGTTTAGAAATGGAGTTTTTATTATTACGGAGGAGAAACACTGTCCTTTGTATCATGTAGGCGAGGATATAATAATCCGTGACGGCCATTTGACCCTACCCGCCAGTAAGCCGACCTGTTTGACCCTTGCCAAAGAGTTTGTTGCCATCGGTTCGGCGGATAAAAGTTATGAGAATTATGCCCAAGGTACCGAAAACAGCAAGTTTGAGTGTGGTGGATGTACCGGGCTTATTCGTTTTGAATTTAAAAAAGAAAAGGGTTTTGCAACACTTCAGATGAAACTCCTGGTGGCTGCCGAACGTAAGGAAAAAATACATGAAACTAGGCATTTTGCAGGTCTTCTTCGGGAAATAGTTATATTTTCCGCTCTCTCCGATGACGATCTCCTTGATCTTGCCACGTTACTTGAGCTATCTGAATATCCGTGGCAGTTTCCCATTACCCAGAGGGGTGATCCCGGAGATAGATTATATATTCTTTTATCCGGCAGGGCCGAGGTGATTGATGAACAGGGAGTGACCATTGCTTCCTTGGAAAAAGGAGAGGTCTTTGGTGAGATGAGCCTGCTCACCGGTGAAAGGGTGTCCGCCACCATAATGGCAGCCGAGCCCTGTGTCGTTGCCGTAATGAGTCAAAAAAATTTCAGACACATTCTTAATCGTTTTCCTGCCCTCCAGGTCTTTTTCTATAAACTTCTTGTCAGCCGTATAACCAAGATGAATATACAGCGGGCGGAAGAATTGTCTTCAGGAATGGTTGGTCAGCTCTCTGATATCTCGACCGTTGAACTGTGCCAGATGATAAATTCTAACCAGAAAACCGGCAAATTACATTTGGAATACGATGATATAAAGGGGTCGATAGTCTTCAATGAAGGTGAGTTGGTCCATGCCGAGATTAATAACCAGACAGGTAAAGATGCCTTTTATGATATTTTATCCCTGGATGGCGGTCGTTTCACCTTTACCCAGGGTCTCACCAGAGAGGAAGAGAATATGGGCGTTATTGGTGGATTTATGGCGTTGTTGATGGAAGGTATGAAACGCCTCGATGATTTGCGCCGTTAACGACCTTCAGGCGCCTTATCCTCAAGGCTAAGTGGCCTGATTGTTAGTTGCTGTCGTCCGTCAATAAGTAAAGCAGGATATCAGCTATGAACAGAAGACATTTGAAAAATGAAATATTTGCTCTTCTGGCGGATTCAGAACCTGAAGAAATATATAGATCTCTTTTACGTTACCCTAGCCATCTCGTTCTTAATCTGCTTTTTTCGGCGCTCTGCCATTGTCAGGAAATTGTTCGTTGGAGGAGTGTTTATTGTTTCGGTTTTGTCGTGTTTGCCATGGCTGAAGAAAATCTTGAAAGCGCCAGGGTTGTTATGAGACGTTTTCTCTGGTCGCTAAACGATGAATCCGGTGGCATTGGTTGGGGTGCCCCTGAGTCAATGGCGGAAATAATGTGTCACCACGATAAATTAAGGTCAGAGTATCTCCATATGTTGATTTCGTATATGTGCGAAGATGGTGAAGATGATTTTCAGGATGGTAATTATATCGAGCTCCCCATGCTGCAACGCGGTCTTCTTTGGGGGGTGGGGAGATTATGTAAACTGCATACCGGGGAAATGGTGGGAAAAAATATTGTCGCCCATCTTTTGCCGTATCTTGATTCGCCGGATAAGACCGTTGTCGGTATGGCAATCTGGTGTTTAAATCAAATCGGAATTAATTTTGAAATTGATTTGAGTCCCGATATGTTACGGAAGATCCGCAAACAAAAAATTGAGCTGAAAATTTTTTTGGATAATACCCTGCAATATATCAATATATCGCAACTGGTGCGGTCAAGTGTCTGAAACTGTACGACTCTTTGTGTTGATATGATAATTATGTAATGGACGACTGTTGTAATATAGAGTATCTCGGTTTTATTCAGCACCATATCTTTGACGCCGATAATGGAACGGACAGGACTGTCCTGGCAAAAATGTTGGACGCTTTTAAGCCGCCGCCGCGCACCTTGTTATTATTACCGGAGCTCTGGGCCTGCGGGTTTGCATACAGTGATATCCTTCGTATGCAGGGGGAGATGGATGATATTTTCTCTCTTTTACATGCTGTTGCGGCCAGGTATGATATTTTACTCGCGGGCAGTCTTCCGGAACAAATTGACGGAAAATCCGGATGTTTTCATAACGTATTAAGAGTTTTTGGCGCTGACCGTACCTATGGAGGTTACAGCAAGGTGCATCTTTTCCCAGGGGAGGAAAAAACTTTTGCAGCCGGACAATTTTCTCCAAAACCCATTATAACACCGTGGGGATCGTTGGGTTGTGCTATATGTTATGATCTGAGATTCCCATATTTATTTCGCTCTCTTGCTCAGCAGGGTGCAAAAATATTGGTCTGTTGTGCCCAGTGGCCTAAAAAGAGGATTGAGCAGTGGCGATCTCTCGTTATTGGTCGTGCCATTGAAAATCAGTCTTTTGTTGTTGCCTGTAACGGTGTTGGTCGCGCCGCCGGCATCGATCTTGGTGGCGGCTCCTTGGTTGTATCGCCAGCTGGCGAGGTAATCAGGGAGCTGGATGAGGAAAGTGGCGTGGGTATCGGCAAGATAGATTGGTCTGTTTTGTCGGAAGCACGCAGCCTGTTTAAATCATTTGCGCTTAACGCCGGAATAAGGTCTGGGGATAAAATCCTCTCGTTTCAAACTTGTTTATCCCACATTAAAAAGAGATCGGCAGCTGGACAAAGGGTACTGTTTATCAATCTGGCAGCCACCCATACCTATGATCTGCATATACAAAAATTGGAAACATTGCATCTGGAGCATGATTTTCTGGTTGTTGGCGTAGGTGGGGACGGAATTCACCAAAATGAGCATAATCGCCCCATTGTTTTGCAGCGTTATGCGGCCTTGGCGTCGGTTGGTGCGGTTGTTGATTCGCTGGGGACGTGGCCGGAGCAAAAACGGAAATTACGGAATGCCACTACGATAAAATTACTTGAATGGTAGAACAGTTTCTCAGATCTTTTTGTCCTTCGGCATCGATAATTCAGGAGTCTCGAGCCTGTTACATCCAGTGGATATTATTAGTATTGGCTCAATAAGATCTTCTCTGGTCGACCGTGACACCGGTTAAGGGCAGGAATCATTATCAAGCATTGTCGGCGGCATGGGGGGAGTGGTACCATGTCCCAGGGTAAATCCACCATCCATCAGCAGGGTCGATCCAGTTAGGTATGTTGCTTTGGTGGCGATAAAGAATATGAACTCCGCAACTTCCTCGGGACTGCCGGTGCGTTTTAGCAGGGGTGTATTTTCAATATCTTTTTTTTCTGATTCACTGAGCATTTCCCATCCCCGCGTGTTGCGTCCGTGTCTGTGATTTATTAGGCCAAGCATAACTTCATTGACTCTAACCGCAGGAGACATTTCCCTCGCCCATGTCTCTGTAAATATATTAACGGCGCGATTAGCTGCACTGTAACCATCGCTGAAAAATAGTGCTGCCGGTCCGCTCCGACCGGTGATTGCTCCAATGGATGAAACGTTTACAATGGCGGCGCCGTCACGGTGTTGTATAAGTGGAACACAGCTCCGGTAAAGGAGCCACTTGGCTTTTAGTGTTGTGTCAAGTTCCCTGTCCCATTGATCGCGGTTATGCGGATGGTCATAGCTGCCGTGGAGAACCGGCATGCCGCCTCTTTCGATATTATTGATTAAAAAATCAATGTATCCGAACCGTTTCTTTATCTGACTTGTCAGTTCGTCGATATCTTCTTTTTTTCTTAAATCAACATTAAATACGGTGTAAGAATAGTTTGATTTGTCGAACTCACTGATCATTTCGGCAATGGACTCGGGCCAATCGAAAATCGGGAGAATAAGATGGGAGCCGGCCATTGCAAATTTTCTTGCTATGGCCCGGCCGATCGGTCGGCATGCACCGGGAATGAGGGCGATTCTGTTTTGTCTTTGCATGGGATCTATTTACCATAACCTAAAATTATATAACAGTTTGATCTTGCCATGGGGAATCAATTTTAATATTTAGACTAAAGCCCCCTTTTTAGAACTGTTTATTTATCCTATCTGAAGTTTCCCGCTTTTTAGCGGCAGAAATTTAAAATCAGCCACTGGCTGGA
>CAZQOD010000087.1:0-14113 GCA_964594945.1 uncultured Desulfopila sp. | reverse complement strand
GCTGCCGCGATCCTGGGATTGCAGGCCGGTGAAGATAAAATCGAATGATTTTTCCCCGGCAAACCGGTGTATCGCTCCGGCTATTTCAAGGGGTGTTCTTGTCCAGACGGCATCGTCTGCAATATGAACCCCGCGATCACAGCCCATGGCAAGAGCTTTTTTCATGGTCTCTTTAACGCGACCGGAACCCACGCAGAGTACGGTAAGATCCGCATCTCCAAGCTGTTCCTTTAACTGTACGGCCTGTTCCACACCATATTCGTCATATTCATTCATCCGCCAGGCGAGGTCATTCTCATCGTACCATTTACGGTCTGAAGAAATTTTGAACTTAGATTCCATATCAGGAACCTGTTTAATACACACCAGAATATTCATTGTTCTTCCTGTATTACAAAATTGAAATTATTAATATTATCCGGGTTATCTGGTTAAGGCGGCACCGATGACAACCCTTTGGATTTCACTTGTTCCTTCATAAATTTCGGTGATTTTTGCATCCCGCATCATTCTTTCAACTGGGAAATCGCGTGTATATCCGTATCCTCCGAGAATTTGTACGGCCTGGGTTGAAACCTTCATGGCGGTCTCACTGGCCATCAATTTAGCCATTGCGGAGGCATGTGAATAAGAAATATTATTACTGGCCTTGTATGCAGCGCTGTATATTAATAACCGTGAAGCTTCGATCTGGGTGGCCATATCCGCTAACTGAAACTGGACGCCCTGGAAGCGTGATATAGCCATATTGAACTGTTGCCTTTCCTTGGCATAGTTTACAGCGATATCAAATGCACCTTGGGCAATACCCAGGGCCTGGGCGCCTATACCGATTCGACCGCCATCCAGGGTCTTCATGGCAACCTTGAAGCCTTCGCCTTCTTCACCTAGTAGGTTGTCGGCGGGGATACGACAATTATCAAAGATGAGTTCCATGGTGGGTGAACTGCGGATACCCATTTTCTTCTCTTTTTTCCCGAAGGTAAAACCTGGAGTATCCTTCTCTACTACAAATGCACTTATGCCGTGGTGTTTTTTTGCTTCTTTATCCGTTCTCGCCAGGACAACGTATGTTTCAGCCTCTCCACCATTTGTGATAAAAATTTTCGTGCCGTTAAGAATCCATTCATCACCATCTTTAACAGCTGTGGTTTTTGTGCCGCCCGCATCCGAACCCGCAGAAGGTTCCGTCAGTCCGAAGGCACCCATTTTTTCACCCTTTGCCAAGGGGACGAGAAAGCGCTGCTTTTGTTCTTCAGTACCAAAGAGATAGATGGGGTTTGCGCAGAGGGAGTGGTGGGCAGAAAGCGTCACCCCCGTGGAAGCACAGACCCTGGAAAGTTCTTCAACGGCAATGGCATAACTGATATAATCCGCACCTGCTCCGCCATATTCCTCTGGAAAGACTATCCCGGTCAAACCGAGTTCACCAAGCTTGTCAAACATCAAAGATCGGTCAAACCGTTCTTCTTCATCTCTTATTTGAGCAGTTGGTGCGACCTCTTCCTCTGCAAATTCGCGGACCATACTGCGTATGAGGCTCTGCTCCTCGGTTAATTCAAATTTCATCGTAATTTACTCCGAATTTTATGTTATCACCGTAACAGGGTGTGGCAGGAGAAAATGCATTGTTGTGGGGGAAAAAACAGTTCAGGGGAAATTGGCACCAATTCCCCCTGAATATGATGGAATTTATTTTTTAGAGCTGAGTTCCGGGAAATCCCAGTAAAAATACTCTTCTCTGCCGCCGCTTTCCTGCCCTTTTTTCTTGCGGTCAACTTCCTGTTGGCGCAATTCAACCCTTCTGATTTTGCCACTTAGAGTCTTTGGAACTTCGGGTACAAATTCAATGATGCGCGGAATCTTGAATTTGGCAAGAATATCTATAGTGTGCTGGAATAATTCCAGGGCAAGTTCCCTGGAAGGTTTGAAATCAGGTTTCAAGATAACAAAAGCCTTAACGAGTTGATGACGTTTTTCGTCAGGTACACCGACAATCGCTGATTCGGCAACGGCGGCATGTTCTATCAGCGCACTCTCAACTTCAAAAGGACCGATGCGAAAATCAGATGATTTGATAACATCGTCGCTACGTCCGACGAACCACCAGTATCCGTCACCATCTATGGAAGCACGGTCGCCGGTGTAGTAATAGTTGTCGACAAAAACAGAGGCCATTTTTTCCGGATTGCCGATATATTCAGTAAAAAGACCCAATGAACGCCATTTATCCAATTTTACGACGATATGGCCGGGCTCGTCGGGTACGGTGATCTCTTTGCCTTCGTCATCAACCAGGGCAACATCGTACATAAAAGAAGGTTGTCCAAAGGAGCCGCTGCGCATCTTTCCGTTCATCCAAGGATGGTTGCCGATCATGGCTGTGGATTCGGTTTGACCGTAAAAATCCCTGATCTCGGTACCGGTGAGTTCCTTCCATCTTGAGATGACCTCAGGGTTCAGTGGTTCCCCTGCGCCGATGGACTGGCGGAGTGCGGAAAAATCGAACCTGGAGGTGTCTAAATTTATAAATACACGCCAAGCCGTTGGAGGTGCGCAGAAGGTTGAAATTTTATGGGTGGTGATCATATCCAGGTACTGTTCACCGTCGAGTACGGTGAAATTAAATCCGGATGCGGTTGCGCCGACATTGAGGGGTGCAAAAAAACTTGACCATGCCCATTTGGCCCAACCGGGAGCCCCGAGGTTATGGTGGATATCATCGGTACGAATACCTGTCATAACTGATGTCGAAAGGTGACCGAGGGGGTAGGATACCGCGGTGTGGCCGACGCGTTTGGGCAGGCCCGTTGTACCGGAGGTAAAGAAACAGAAAAGTAGGTCGTCCGATTTGGTTTTGGCGGCTTCAGCCTCTGTTGCTTCATCCTCCAGGGTTGAATAGCTGATCCAACCCTCTTTTTTGCCGAGAACCAGTTTGATCTTAGGCGTGCAGTTTGTCATTTTCAGGGCTTCGTCAACTATGTCCGTATACACCTCGTCTACCAGGAGAGAGTCCGGAGCGTAGGTCTTGAATCTGAATTCGAGTTCCCTTACGGTCATTGTGGTTGCCGTGGGAACGGCGACAAGACCGCCTTTGATGCATGCATAGCTTGTGAACCAGGTGGCGGGGACGATGGGAACCATCATATACATATTGTTGCCCTTCTCAACACCTGCTTTCCTGAGACTGTTCAGACATTGGTTGCCGTGACCTGCAAACTCACTGTAAGTGAAACTGAGATTTTCTTTTGTGGCGATATCGGCCCAGATAAGGGCTTTTTTATCACCCCGTTCCTTAACGTGCATACCATCAAAAATCTCCGAGGCCCAGTTGAAATACTCTGGTAATTCCATGAAGTTGAGTTTGTCGAAAAAAGCCTTTGCCACGTCCTTTTTTCGATCATCATCGTCCATCATGTTAATATCCATAACTTCTCTGTACAAATTTTTCATACCCATCGTCTCCTTACAGTTCAGATTTGAAATGATTGCCAGGGTGCTCAATGTTTAAACCAGACCAATAAACTGAGCGCTCGGTCGGATTTCCAGGTAAACTAGATAATAATTATTGATGTTTGTCAAATTATTTTTTTATCAATAATTATTCGTCCGCCAGCCAAATAAATTGTTTTGTTATAAATAATCATTAAAGATACTGAAAATATAGTTAAAATTGTAATTTTACATTAGTCGGAAGGGGGAGCGATTATTTGCGAAAATTTAATTAGTCGGCGCTTGCAAAATAATATATTACCACCTAACGCAGACAAGCTGCAAGTAAGTGCCTTGTTTCTGTTATGAACCCGTTAAGATGAACATTACCTTTATTTTCTTGTTTTTCTTTACAGGTTTTATGGAGTAAGGCATTAATGACTTGAGTCACATTTTGATATTGTTGTGGGTATACCGTAAACCTGCCCATGGGATGATCTTATATGCAGACAAAATATTACCATTTTGTTTTTATTTGCCAGGGTTATCAATTAGGTATATGGTGCTGAGGTTGTGGATATAACAGCAATAGTTTAAATTATTGATGGAAAAAGATTGACAAAAACCGGAAGGTCGGTAACCATTTCATTCTTGATTGAGCGCTTGGTCGGATTTAATGGAGGTTGACTAAAGTATGCAATTACGGTGAGATATCATCTTTTAGGGCCTTAATTTATACCATGCCTAATTTTTGCCGGATATTTGATAAGGCGAGGGACGGGATATCCGGAGTGGTTCGATTTAAAACGTATGGCGCGGGTCTCGTATTAATATGGAAAGATACCAACTAACTTATAAAACAGTTTGAGGTGGGGAAAATATGAAAACAGCAGTTATTGTCAGTGCAGTGAGAACGCCTTTTGGCAGCTTTGGCGGGACATTAAAAAGTATCGGTGCCACGACCCTGGGTGCCCACGTTATTAAAGAGGCTGTTAATCGAGCCGGTTTTGACCGGGAAGAAGTCGATGAGTGTATAATGGGCATGGTACTGCCGTGTGGATATGGCCAAAATCCCGCCAAACAGGCGGCCATAAAAGCCGATTTGCCACAATCGGTTGAGGCGATAACGGTCAACAAAGTTTGTGGCTCTTCCCTTAAAGCGGTTATGTTGGCTGCTCAGGCTATCCAGTGTGGCGATGCTGATGTCATAGTCGCAGGTGGTATGGAGAGCATGAGCAGTGCTCCTTACTATGTTGAAAAAGCACGGTGGGGACATCGAATGGGGCCTGGGAAAATAGAAGACCACATGGTACACGATGGTTTATGGGATGTGGTAAATGATTTCCATATGGGCATGTCCAATGAGTTGATTTGTGATAAGTGGGACGTGTCAAGGGAGGACCAGGATCGTTTTGCCGAGGAGTCGTATAGAAAGGCAAATAAAGCTGTTAAAGAGGGCGTTTTCAGGGATGAAATTACGCCGTTGTCTATCCCCCGGAGAAAAGGAGAACCCAAGCTTTTTTCAGATGACGAATGTCCCACCGAAACAAGTTATGAACAATTGGCCCGAATGCGGCCGGCATTTAAAAAAGATGGTGTCGGAACAGCCGGAAATGCTTCGATTATCAGCGATGGCGCCGCCGCTCTGGTTATTATGAACAGGGAAAAGGCGGTGGAGCTGGGCTGTTCTGTTATGGCTGAGATAGGTGCCCAGGCCTCTGCAGGTATTGATCTTAAGTATGTTCTGATGGCGCCTATTCTTGCCATACCGAAGGTATTGAAAAAAGAAGGTATTGTCGCTTCAGATATAGATCTTTTTGAAATCAATGAAGCGTTCAGCGGTACATCCGTTGCTATTAACAGGGTTCTTGAATTAGATACCTCGATAGTTAATGTCAATGGCGGCAGTGTTGCTCTCGGTCACCCGATCGGTGCAAGTGGCTCCAGATTGTTGACTACTCTTTTATACGAAATGGAGAGAAGGGATAGTAAAAGAGGCTTGGCCTCACTGTGTTTGGGCGGGGGAGAAGCGGTGGCCCTGGTTGTTAATAGGTAGCCAATGCCATTAACTAAATAATAAAATGATGTGTAAAGTACTGTTTCGACCTTGGTTGGGGATGTCTGCAGCCAAGCCCCCATGGAAGGGTCTACGGAGTCCCTGGACAAGGTTGGAACTAGAACCTTAAGTTAATGACATTGAATAGGTAGCTAATGCAGACAAGCTGCAAGTAAGTGCCTTGTTTCTGTTATGAACCCGTTAAGTTGAAAAATTATTTATTTTCTTGTTTTTCTTTACAGGTTTTATGGAGTAAGGCACTAATGAAAAAAAGAGGAAGATATGGACGTTAAGAAATTTGGAGTTGTTGGTGCGGGGCAGATGGGTAATGGTATAGCGCAGGTTGCAGCCACCAGCGGTCTTGAAGTTGTGATGAGCGACATAAAAGATGAATTCACGGAGCGTGGCCTGGCTGCGATAGAGAAAAACCTCCAACGCAGTGTTACAAAGGATAAGATCAGTAGTGATGATAAGGAAACGATTCTTGGCCGCATTACTACGACGACCGATCTAAAAAAAATGGCTGCCGTGGATTTTGTCGTGGAAGCAGCGGTGGAAAGGGAAGATTTAAAATTTAAATTGTTTCAAGATTTAGACGAGATTTGCCCGGATCATGTTATTCTTGCTACCAATACCTCTTCCATTCCCATTGGTCGTATTGCCGCGCAGACAAAACGACCGGACAAGGTGATTGGTATGCACTTTATGAATCCGGTGCCGGTGATGAAACTCGTTGAAGTAATCAAGGGGTTGGCCACCTCGGACGAGACCTTTCAGGTTACCCTGGCCCTATGTGAAAAATTTTCCAAGACAGCGGCGGAGGCCAACGATTATCCTGGTTTTATTGCTAATAGAATATTGCTGCCCATGATAAATGAGGCGATTTTTTGTCTCTACCAGGGGGTGGGTAAAGTCGAGGATATCGATACGGTGATGAAACTTGGTATGAACCACCCCATGGGGCCGTTGGCATTGGCGGATCTCATTGGTCTTGATACCTGTCTTGCTATTATGGAAACCCTTTACGACGGCTTTAAGGATTCCAAATACAGGCCGTGTCCTCTTTTACGAAAATATGTTGAAACGGGATGGCTGGGCAGAAAGAGCGGACGGGGATTTTACCAATATTAAATTGTTGGGGGCATCCTCTATTATTTCTCATATTCCCTGTACTGAATTCCGGCAACGGATAATTTAAAAATCACTATGAATGAAAGAAATAAACCGGTAGCGGCAGCGGAGTTGCAAAAGCGGATTGAAAAACTACAAAATGCGATGGCGGCCCGTGGTATGGATGGTGTCCTTGTTGTCCAGAAGACAGATCTCTTCTACTTCAGTGGGACGGGGCAACAGGGTTGGCTTTATGTGCCGGTTGAAGGTGATCCGGTTTTAATGGTTGTTAAAGACTACAAGAGGGCCCAGGAAGAATCTTCTCTGCTGAATATAGAGTTTATCGGCAGCGCCAAGAAGATACCTGGGGTTCTTGGTGAATACGGTTTTGTTATACCATCTCTATTGGGTATGGAGCTGGATGTTCTGCCCGTCAACTTATTTAATCTCTATTGCCGTATTTTTGATAAAGCTGAAGTTGTTGATATATCGACAGAAATTCGTTTGATCCGCGCCGTTAAATCCGATTTTGAGATTGCAAAAATAAAGGATGCAGCCCGCCTATCGGATAAGCTTGCCGCTAAAGTGCCGGATCTTCTTGTGGCCGGGAAAAGCGAGATAGAGCTGGCTGGAGAACTGGAAGGATATGCAAGGAGCTTGGGGCATCAGGGCATAGTGCGTATGCGCCTCTGGGGCAGCGAGCTTTTTTTTGGTCATCTCCTATCGGGGCCGGGGGCTGCTGTAGCAAGTTACCTGGCCTCACCCACCGGTGGCGAAGGGGTTAGTGTGCTGGTTGCCCAGGGTGCCGGTTACAGAAAGATCGGCAAGGGAGAGCCCGTTCTTGTTGATTATGTTTTTGCTAAGGAGGGATATCTTTCCGATCATGCAAGAATTTTCTCAATCGGCGAAATTGCCGACGAGTTAAAGGTTGCCCACGAAGCCATGTTGGAGATCCAGGAGATTGTAAAAAAACTGGCCAGACCCGGTGTCGAGACGGGGGCGTTATACAGTGAAATGATTGAACTTGCGGCCGGGAAAGGATATGCGGATTTTTTTATGGGTGTGGGGGAGAGCAGGATACGTTTTACCGGGCATGGTCTGGGGCTTGAACTTGATGAATTTCCTTTTATAGCGAAAGGTCAGAAACTTACCCTGGCGGAGGGCATGGTAATTGCTCTGGAACCAAAGGTGATTTTCCCAGGAAAAGGTGTGGTGGGAATTGAGAATACACACCTGGTTGCTGCTGAGGGCCTCCAACCCCTAACCAAATATCCCGATATTATACAGGTTGTGTAAAAGAACCAGCATGACTGGACCAAATTATCAGGCCACGGCCACAACGAAAGCGACTCAAGAGTGAAGGCATTTTCATATAAAAAGATAAAGTAAGACACCAGTTCACTATGCAGGAGGTATATATGTTTGAGCAGGCGAAAAGTGCAAGCGAGTTAAATCATAAGGAAACGGCTCGTTTCGTGGTGGATATTTTTCAACGTACGATGCTCCACCAGGCCCTATGGTATAGTGAAGTCAAGCACCAGATGGGTGAAAAAAAGGCTTTGGAATTGTTAAGCAAGTCTTCCCGAAAGATTTATGACATACAGATGAGACATCTATCACAACTCCTTGGCTTTTCCATGGTTGACGGAGTGCCTTCTCTTCTGCTCGATTTACCGGAAGAGGATCTGCAGGAATTAAAGAGTCGTATGGCAAAAAACTGGTTGGTGGGTGATGGTGTTTGGTTCCAGACGGTCGAGTTCGCCGAGGGTATGAACGAGGCTAAAAGATGTAATGACTCCTGTTGGGCCCAGTTCTCTCCGGTTGAGGCACAGTTGATTCGCGACCTGCTTGGCCTTTCTGAAAAACCCGGTCTTGAAGGTCTGAAAAGGGCCTTGGGGTTCAGGATATATGAGTCCGTTAATATACAATCTATAAGTGAAGAAACAGAAAACAGCTTTATCTTCCAGATGAATAAATGCAGGGTCCAGGATGCCAGAAAACGCAGGGGACTGGATGACTATCCATGCAAATCGGCGGGTCTTGTTGAATACAGCTATTTTGCAAGGGCAATTGACAGCAGAATTCGTACGGAATGTATGGGATGCCCCCCGGATGATCATCCCCAGGAGTGGTATTGTGCGTGGAAATTTATACTTGAATCTTAGTTTGTAATAATGGCAACAGTGTAAAAATTTATCCTAAATCAGTTGCCGACCGGTATAACTGATAACAGGGCGATGTCGGAACAGGATTTTATGCATTGTTTTGTTATTTGTTTAATGGCACTGGTTTCTTAGGTACTATTAAATACGGAGAGGATTTATGGAATTTACAAATATTATTCTGACAAAAGATAACGGTATTGCCACGGTAACCTTAAACAGGCCCAAGGCCTTGAATGCATTAAATAAAGATATTTTAGTTGAGATGCTGCGTTGTTTTAATGACTTGGCTGATGATGAAAAAATAAAGGTTGTTATCGTTACCGGAGCGGGTGCTAAATCTTTTGTTGCCGGTGCTGATATTTCCGCAATGGAAAATTTCAGCGTACTGGAGGCAAAGCAATTCGGTATATTGGGTCACAAGGTGATGAGTAGTATAGAAAATCTGCCGCAGCCGGTGATCGCCGCTGTGAATGGTTTTGCCCTAGGGGGCGGTTGTGAACTTGCTCTTTGCTGTGATATACGCATAGCCGCCGTTAATGCCAAATTCGGCCAGCCCGAAGTTAACCTTGGTGTTATTCCGGGGTTTGGTGGTACCCAGAGATTACCCAGGCTCGTCGGCAAAGGACTTGCCAATGAGCTGCTGTTTTCAGGAAATATTATTGATGCACAGGAGGCATGTCGAATAGGGCTTGTCAACAGACTGGTTGAGCAGGATCAGTTAATGGTTGAATGTGAGAAACTTGCTCAATCGATAGCGGCAAAAGCGGGAACAGCCGTAAGGTTTTGTAAAGAGGCCGTTAATAACGGTATTGAAATGGATAGCAAGCGGGCATGTGACTATGAAGTTGATCTCTTTGCTCTCTGTTTTGCAAGTGATGATCAGCGGGAGGGTATGCAGGCATTTTTAGAAAAGAGACGACCTGATTTTACCTCCTGATTTGTTGACTTCAAAATAAAAATGTTGTGAAGAGGCTTCATGGACGGACACAGATCAGCGGTATTATAATATTCAGGTGGCAGACAATTATTTATAGACAGAGGGCGTTATATGTATCTCGATTTATCCGAAGAGCAGAAACTAATCCAGGAAACGGCAAGGGAATTTGCCCTAGCCGAACTTGAACCCGTTGCAGCCGAACTTGACAGGGGCAGTGATGACGCTGTTTTTTACGATAATCTTAAAAAATTGGCGGAACTTGGCTTTATGGGGCTCAATATCAAGGATCAATATGGTGGCGCCGAAGCAGGGTCCATTGCCTTCAGTGTGGCAATGACTGAAATTGCCAGGGCCTGTGCGTCAACTGCCGTGACAGTTTCAGTAAACAATATGGTCAATGAGGTCATTCAGTCCCTGGCAAGTGAAGAACAGAAAAAGCGGTATATTACCAAAATATGCAGTGGCGAGTATAGTGCTGGTGCCTTTGGCTTGACGGAACCGGGAGCGGGCTCAGATCCGGCCGGAATGACCACTACTGCGGTACTGGATGGCGATGAATGGGTACTTAACGGTTCCAAGATTTTTATCACCAGCGGATCCTGTGCCGGGATATTTGTTGTGTGGGCCGTTACCGATCCCGAAGCGGGTAAGGGCAAGGGAATAAGTCTTTTTCTCGTCGAACCTGGGACGGAGGGGTTTGAAATTGGGAAAAAGGAGAAAAAGATGGGGCAGTACGCTTCGGCCACCAACGAGATACTTTTTCACGATTGTCGTATTCCGAAGACAGCGTTGATGGGTAAACTAAATGATGGTTTTCGTGTTGCCGTGGCGGAACTTGCCGGTGGGCGGATTGGTATAGGCTCTTTGGCCCTTGGAATTGGTCTGGCTGCGATGGATATGGCCACCAAATATTCCCTTGAACGTCATCAATTTGGGAAAAGAATTTGTGATTTTCAAGCCATCCAGTGGAAGATTGCCGATCGTTATACCGCCCTTGAGGCGGCAAGATTATTGCTTATGAACGCGGCTTTTAAAAAGGAACAGGGGAAATCCTTTGCAAAAGAGGCTTCGATGGCTAAGGTTTTTGCGACAGAGGAGGCCAACAAGGCCTGTTATGAGGCCATGCAAATCCTTGGTGGCTATGGATATACAAAAGAATTCCCCATAGAGAGGTACACACGTGATGCCCGTGTTACAACTATCTATGAAGGTACAAGCGAGATTCAGAGATTGATTATTTCAAGAGAAATTCTCGATGAATTTTCATAGATCGGATCAACGGAGGTTAAAATGGGTAATTTAATCGAGGAGAGACGAAGCATACGACGTTTTCTCAACAAGAAAATTGATAAAGCCGATCTTGATGCAATTTTGCGTGCTGCACGTTGGGCACCGTCGTGGGGTAATAGGCAGTGTGCTGAAATTATTGTAATAACTTCTAGTTCAAGCAAAGAGCAACTTAGTCGGCTCTTATCGGCCAAAAATCCGGCCACAAAGGGGGTCGAAAATGCACCGGTGGTCCTTGCTGTTTGTGGTAATCCGTTGAAATCAGGATATTATAAAGGAAAACAGGTAACCAGATACAGTCAGTGGTTTCTTTATGATTTGGGGATTGTCAGCCAAAATATTTGTTTGCGGGCCTGGGAACTTGGGATAGGATCGGTTATAGTCGGGTCTTTCGAGCATGGGGAAGTTGAAAAATATCTTAATATTCCAAATGAATATCAGGTTGTCTCCCTGATTCCCCTGGGCTACCCGGATCATCAACCCCCCGTTCCCAAAAGGAGGGAGTTAAACGAATTCGTTCATTATGAAAAATTTATGTAAGTGCAGCAGTAAAACTAATTTCACCTGCAGAAAATAAGAAATTTATAGCTATTTTTTGCCCCGCCATTAAAATGGCAGCCATTTACCGGCTGCCATTTTCTATACAAAATTTTGACTCACCGCTCTTTATGTTACAGGTTGGCTTGGAAGTACTTCTTGACGATGAAAAGATATTGGCTACAGGGGAGAGGTTTGGTTATCTGTCCAACCAGGCGTCGACGACCCGTGACCTGGTACATGGTCGTGTTGCTCTGCAAAAAAAATATGGTAAACAGCTGACTTGTCTTTTTTCTCCGCAACATGGTTTTTATTCAGAAAAACAAGATAATATGATCGAATCCGATCATATGGTTGATGATGTAACCGGACTTGTTGTCCATAGCCTTTATGGAGAGCACAGACGCCCGACTGCACAAATGTTTGCGGAACTGGATCTGTTAATCATCGATCTCGTCGATGTGGGTAGTCGGATTTATACCTTTCTCTATACCATGGCGTATTGTCTTGAGGCTGCGGCGGAGTTTAATAAAAAAGTGATCGTCCTGGATCGCCCCAATCCCCTTGGTGGGGTAAAAACTGAGGGCAATATACTCCGTGATGATTGTCGTTCCTTTGTTGGTTTATACCCATTGCCAATGCGTCACGGCCTCACTTTTGCTGAATTGGCCCTACTAATCAATTCCGAATATGAAATTGGTGCTGAGTTGCAGGTGGTGCCGTTAAAGGGCTGGGAAAGGACAATGATTTTTACACAGACCGGTTTTCCATGGGTTGCGCCATCGCCTAATATGCCTACGCCTGCAACGGCGTTGCTTTATCCGGGCCAGGTTATCTGGGAGGGTACAAATGTTTCTGAAGGCAGGGGAACCACCCTCCCTTTTCAACTGGTCGGCGCCCCCTTTTGGCAACACGAAGATATTATTTGCCAACTTAATAACGTCACCCTGCCCGGCTGTTTTTTTCGACCCCTATATTTTCAACCCACTTCCGGTAAATGGGCGGGATCCGTTTGCTGTGGTTTTCAGATTCATGTGCTTGATCCCCAGCTCTTTCTTCCGTACAGAACCGGTCTTACTCTTCTTCAAAGCGTGTATCTTCTTTATCCGGAATCATTTCAATATATTGATCCTCCATATGAGTATGAATTTATACGGACGCCCATTGATTTGATTGTCGGTGATAGGGGGTTACGTAAAAAATTGGAGAATGGTGTTGATGTTCTTGAACTAGAGCAGGGATGGGAAGGGGACTTGGCCTATTTTAATGAGCTTCGGCAAAAATATTTTTTATATTAAACTTTAACGTTGGCTATAAACGTCAGGTTTTTATGTTTTTTCACTTTTAAATTAATATGTTAGATATTATTAGAAGAATAGTTTTATTTACGGTTTTTTAATAAACTCTGGTAAATTAATGGAAGATAATAAATTTAATATCGGTAAACTGGCGGAGATGGTGAATGGGGAGTTGGATGGTGATCCGTCCCTGGAAGTTACAGGATTTGCTGCAATTGAAGATGCCTTGCCGGGAGAAATTACCTTTTTAGTCAATGCTCGACAAAGCGAACTGCTGGAGCAGACAAAGGCAAGTGTTGTTATTGTTGCCGACGGTGTTGAAAAATATGGCGAGCAGACAATCATTCGAGTCAAAGATCCTTACCTGGCGGCGGCAATAATCCATGGTTTTATGATGGAACGACCGTTTATCGCTAAAAAAATACATGCTAAGGCGTATGTGGGTGATAACTGTCAACTGGGTAATGAAATTTCCATCGGAGCCATGGCTGTTATCGGAGAGCGGGTAACCATAGGGGAGAGGGTTGATATCGGTGCAGGTGTCGTGATCGGTGATGATGTCGTAATCGGTGATAATGTTGTTATTAAGCCGAATGTAACGGTCTCTGAGCGGTGTATTATTGGTGCCCATGTTATAATTCATTCAGGTACAGTGATTGGCAGTGATGGGTTTGCCTATGCTGCTGATGAAAAAGGCGAACATATTAAACGTCCCCAGGTGGGCATTGTCCAGGTAGATGATAATGTGGAAATTGGGGCGAATTGCTGTATCGACCGTGCCGCTTACGGTGTTACCCTTATTAAAAGAGGTGTTAAGATTGATAACCTGGTCCAGGTTGCCCATAATGTCACCGTTGGAGAAAATAGTTTATTGGTCGCCCAGGTTGGTATAGCCGGTTCATCGATTCTTGGTAAAAATGTGGTATTAGGTGGACAGGCCGCTGTGGCCGGACATGTTAAACTCGGTGACAGGGTGATGATTGCCGCCCGGGGAGGCGTAAATAAAGATTTGCCTGAAGGCGCCGTGATCGGCGGAGCCCCCGGATTGCCGATACGCCAGTGGGCAAAAGCCGTTGCCGTCTTTGCCAAGTTACCGGAATTACAGAGCAGCGTCAGAAAAAACAGTAAAGCAATAGCCGAGTTGAAACGGGGGGGAAACTAGCTGTTTTCCCAATATCGTGTAAAATAAAATTTTAACTTTGCACGCGGGCTACTGAAAAATTCAAACTGTTAAGTTAGTGTCTGTCCATAAATGGCCATTTTCCCCTAACTCTTCGTTGCTTTCAAAATT
>CAZQOD010000086.1:0-14590 GCA_964594945.1 uncultured Desulfopila sp. | reverse complement strand
TGGGCCATGATGGTTCGGATAAAGAAAACACTTTTCCCCGCGCCCTGATAAACGACGCCTTCCAACTCTCCGCTGCAGCGCCCATATGCAAAAAACCGGGCCGTGTCGGCAACGATTTTTATGTTTACACCCTTCTTTCCAGGGACAAACCCGCCCCTCCAAAAGACGCAAGCGAACTCGACGGTTACAGGAAGAAGATGCTTTCCTTCAAACGTAAACAGATACTCTCCGCCTGGTTAAAGAATCAGCAGACAAATGCCAAAATAACCCAGCACCCAAATCTTTTGGGCCAGTAATTTAATGGGTAAACTCCAGACATAATATGGCGTTTACCCGACTTTTCTTAAGTTAATTACTTAAAATAACAAGTGAAATTCAACAATTATTATTCATCACCCGGCGCACCCCTTCATGGGAAAGCTGCACACCGAATTCATTTTTTAATTTTTTGGAAATATCACGATAAGACCAGCGATCCTTACGCATTTTTGCTATTACCTTAATAATTTTCTGTTCTTGCTTTTTAGGAACAAGGAATCCACCACCATCTACCTGCCAGCCAAACGGTACGGGGCCTCCAAGATATTTACCCTCCCTTTTACGACTCCGTTTCGCAGCCTTAATTTGTTCGCCGCGTCCAATATTCTCACAGACGGCAAGACCCGCGAGAATTTTACGCACCAGACCGGAGCATCCTTCGGTCACAGCAAGTCTTCTCTTTTCATCAAGACTAATATTCCCTTTCAGGTCGATACAATGGAGTGCTATAGATCTGCTACGCAGTCCCTCCACCAAACTCAAGGCCCCCCGGGCCGAACCGAGCACCCATTCAACCTTCATCACCACGACAACATCACCGGGATTACAAGTCCGGTATAATTTCCCCCCCTCAATCCGTTCAGAAAACGGCCGTTTTAATGAAGAATTCCTTTCAACAAAATATGCATCCATCCGCAGACCGATTGAACGGCCATACACTTGAATCGCCTCCCGCTGTTCAGCCACAGGAATCTGCATTTCATTCTTCCGGGCAAGGTATATATAACCGTATACTCCCATTAATTGTCCATCCTCCGCTTATGGTTATAGTAAAGGGGTGTGCAGTCAAGGAATTGAAATTTTTGAGTATGGCTCAATGTCACTCACTTAAGGTTTGAGTCCTGTTCCAACCTTGTCCGGGGAACGCCGTGAACCCGTCCATGGGGGCTTGGCTGCAGACACCCCCGACCAGGGTCGGAACAGTACTTTACACATCATTTTATTATTAAGTTAATAACGTTGAGATATGGCTAGTAAAACAGCCATAACCCCGTCAATATAACACCTAACTTTTGCAATTGGCAAGTTCACCGGGATATTTTCCCATACTCCTCTAAAATAGCAGTTTTTAGTTCTCATAGTAAGCAGACAATGATATAGTGACTGGTTCACTCTTCACTCCGCACTCTTTACAATCGGAGTGATTTTTCCATAAAAATTAATAAAATCGTAAAAAGTAATCTGAAATTATCGAATGGTGTTTTGCAAAGACCCTGTAACGATCCGCAAGGTAATGGGCCGGTTTTTTTGCAACAACAAATTTGTCAATCCCTGTCCGAAAACAGAATAATTTTTCCAAACCGGGGTACAAAGTGGATTTCATCGCAGTCATATAGTTGGTGTCTGTACACGGATGAGCAATTTTGCACTAAATCGAGGCGTTTGATGAATTTAACCACAGGCATATATGCGATATCTCGATGTCTCGTACCTCGCTTTATCGGAGGATTAAATTTTGAAAGCAACGAAGAGTTAGGAGAAAATGGCCGTCTATGGACAGACACTAGTTGACTTTCATATCACACACCTCGTTTAACAGAGGATAAAATTTTAACGTGCAACCGTAATTCTGAGGAATAAATCCATTCGTGCCGGCACTTGTTAACAACCAGAAAAACAGCTCTATGCAAACCCAGACCGACCTCCTTGAACAGTACAATAAACTTTCCCCGTTTGAAAAAGCACTTATGCAATTTCTGTCGATTGTATACGAGCCTGCCCATTCAACCCTTATTGTCAACTGTCTGCGTAAGATGGATTTAAAAAATCCCAGGGGAAATAAACCGACTTCCGCAAATATGAACCATTATTTCTCTAAATTTGCCCAGATCGGTTTACTGACGGAGGACAGGCAGTGTAACGAGAATATAGTTGAAATACTCTCCAAAATTGCCGTTAAAGAAGGCACCTTTGCCACCTATGCCGCCGTTATTCAGGAAGAGGCTCCGGTATCTTACTACTACGGCAAATGGACAACCCGATGCTGGCGGGGTATGCGGGAGATGCGTATAGGGATTTACACGCAACAATTTGATTTAATAGATAATGCCGCAGATTTTATAGAGAATCAGTGTAAGGAACTAATTGCCGAGCCACCCCCCACCGTCCGGGTAATGACCAATCCCTTTGATCCGGACTGGTTTCGAACACTGCCCACATCTTTCCAGTTTTATCTCTTATCAAACGTGCTGCAATACGGCCGGGAAATGCTTTCTGATTATCCGGAAACATTACATTTTCTCGCCGATGAAAATGAATTTTCCCATCTGAGCTGCGACGAACAATTACCCTTTAAACGATTACTCTTCCACGAGCTGTTGTTCCAAGGCAACTTAAACGAGGCCGAAAAACTGATCAAATCCCAACGGGACTCTTTCAACGGCACCGGGGCCTGCGGCATCCTACATTTTCTGAGAGGGGAGAGCGAGCAGGCCCTGGCCTCGTTTTCACAAGATCTCCTATTCCTGCAAAAATACAGCAACAATCAAAATGTTGCCTTCTTCGGACCGGCCGGGCTGTTTTACATTCTCACCCTTCTACAGGTCTCAAGTAAAGACGATTATCCGGACATCGCCAACAAGATAAGCACTGCCCTCACCTGTTTCCAGGGGGCGCGGGAAAACGATGCATATTCCTACCTGGCCACCGTCGTTAACTCACATATCAACCAGGGTCTCCAGGGAGAGGAGATCCACCTTCCCGACCAGGCAAGGCAAAACGTAATAACCGTCCTTTTTGCAGGAATTTGCCAATACTGGCTCAACAGTTCCATCAGTCCGGAGATTACCTCGGAAATTCTCTCCTTTTATGAAAAAGGCAAGGAAAATAATTATCATTTTTTCACCTTAACCCTCGGAGAAATCCTTACCACAATTCAACCCCACGAAACCGCCTATACCGCAAAAGTCGATGAACTACGGCAAAAAACCGGTATTATCCCCATTCTTTCGATCCTAAAACCTGAAGAACCGTGGAAACGCAGCCTCCAGGCGCTCATCTACGCGACAACGCAGAATTCCGGCGATCAACAACAAATTACCCGCCTGATATGGATGGTGGCATTTGAGGGGAAAAATGTCCTTATCTACCCAAAAGAACAGAAACGAACACCGAACAACGGTTGGAGTAAAGGGCGTCCCATCTCCCTTGCCCGGCTTTACCAGACAAATAAGTTACACTATCTCACTTCCCAGGATCGCAGGATATGCGCCGCCATTACCAAAGATCACAACCCGGAAACCCACGGTACAAGTTTTTATTTCAACATGGATAAGGCCTTAACTGCAATGATCGGTCATCCCCATATTTACTTGGCGGAATCGGCCACCACCCCGGTTGAATTCGAGGCGGGGGAACCTGAACTACTCGTTGAAGAAAGGGGGGAAAGTCTCCATATCAGATTCGCCCAACCAATCTCGTCTGATAATATTAACTTTCACCGGGAAACTCCAACCAGGGTAAAGGTTATCACCATTAACGACAACCACCGCCGTATTGCGCAAATCACCGGCAGGGACGGTATCATAGTACCCAAGGCGGCCAGTGACCAGGTACTCACCGCCATCGGCAATATCTCCTCTTTTATGACTGTCCACTCCGCCATTGCCGTGGATAGTTCCAGCAGGCAGTCGAACAATATCAGTTTTGTCGAGGCCGATTCAACGATTTATATGCACCTGATTCCCTACGGCACCGGTTTTAGGTTGGAAATGTTCGTCAAACCCTTTGTTGAAGGTGGCCATTATTTAAAACCGGGCCAGGGTGTGGAAAATATCATGGCCGAAGTAAACGGCAAACGACTACAGACAAAAAGAAACCTAGCCCTTGAAGAGGATAAAGCGCGCGATATCGAAGAATTATGCCCGATACTCGATCTCGCAATTGACATGGAGCAGGAAAATGACCGGGAATGGCATCTCCACGACCCCGACGACTGCCTCCAGGCGCTTATGGAACTGCAAAACATTCGGGATAAGGTGGTTATTGAATGGCCGGAGGGTGAAAAATTGACCATTACCCACACCGCCTCCGCCGAAAACCTTAATCTGAAAATCCGCACCAACCGACAGAACTGGTTTGCAATGAGCGGTCAACTAGTCCTTGATCAGAATACGGTCATTGAGCTTAAAGAACTCCTCAACAAAATGAAAAACGGTTCCGGTCGTTTTATTGAAATTGGCGAAGGGCAATTCATAGCCTTAACCCAGGAATTTAAAAAGCGACTTGAAGATATGAACCTGTTCTCGGAAGGGGACGCGGAATCCGACGACAACGAGATTCTCGTCCATCCCCTGGCGGCACTTCAGCTGGAAAAACTGACCAGCATGACCAAAACAAGGGCCGATGAAGGTTGGCAGGAACAACTGCTGAAAATTAGAGACGCGCAGAACTACACACCCGTTGTACCGTCAACCCTCCAGGCAGAACTCAGGGTCTACCAAAGGGAAGGTTTTGAGTGGTTGGCCCGCCTAGCCCACTGGGGCGTGGGCGGCTGCCTTGCCGATGATATGGGCCTTGGTAAGACTTTGCAATCCCTGGCTATCATCCTCGACCTTGCCGCCGACGGCCCCTCCCTCGTCGTCGCCCCCACATCCGTTTCAACAAACTGGCAGTCTGAGGTTCGTCGATTCTCCCCCACCATCAACATCAAGCTTTTTTCCGGTAAAAACAGACGGCAAAGCATCAGGGAACTCGGGAAATTTGATCTTCTCATTACCACCTACACCCTTCTTCAGCAGGAAAGAGAGCTCCTCTCGTCGGTTAAATGGCAAACCGTTATCCTCGATGAGGCCCAGGCCATTAAAAACAGCGCCACCAAACGATCCCAGGCGGCAATGTCTCTACAGGCCCGTTTCAAACTACTCACCACCGGCACTCCGATTGAAAACCACCTGGGTGAACTATGGAATCTATTTCAATTTATCAATCCGGGCCTGCTGGGTTCCCTAAACTCTTTTAACGAACGATTTGCCATACCCATCGAGCGTTACCAAAACCGCGATGCCAAAGTAAAATTGAAAAAACTTATCCGACCGTTTATCCTCAGAAGAATAAAATCGCAGGTACTAGAGGAGCTACCCTCGAGAACCGAGGTAACCCTTGATGTGGAAATGAGTCCTGATGAAGCACATTTTTACGAGGCACTGCGCCAAAATGCCATCAATATCCTCGAAGATGTAAAGGAGAAAAAAGGCCGACATCTGCAAATACTCACTGAAATAATGAAACTCCGCCAGGCCTGCTGCAATCCGAGCCTGATTGATAAAAACTGTTCCATCGAGAGCTCGAAACTTAAGGTCTTTGCCTCCGTGGTTGACGAACTCCTGGCCAGCCGCCATAAGGCTTTGGTTTTCAGCCAGTTTATCGGCCACCTCAGCATTATTCGCCGATATTTGGATTCCATTGGTGTCAGCTACCAGTATCTGGACGGCAGTACCAGCACAAAACAACGGAAGATACGTGTTGATGCTTTCCAGTCCGGCGAAGGTGATCTCTTTTTGATCAGCCTGAAAGCGGGTGGCCTCGGCCTCAATCTCACCGCCGCCGATTACGTGATTCACATGGATCCGTGGTGGAATCCGGCCATCGAAGATCAGGCATCAGATCGGGCCCACAGAATAGGACAAACCCGGCCGGTCACCATATATCGCCTGGTCTGTAAACATACAATTGAAGAAAAAATCGTCAACCTCCACCAGGAAAAACGAGACCTTGCCGGCAGCCTCCTCGAAGGGAGTGATATCAGCGCAAAAATGAGTTCTGAAGATCTCCTTGACCTTATTCGCAGCCGGTAAAATACGGCTCGGCCCGATTTACACGGTCGAACCGCCATGGTGCCAGGGACATGACCCTTCCGGAAACTCGCTTAAAAACGACTTGCCGGGGGACCTGTCCGACAACAGGTATTTTGACCAAACTCCGAGCAGGTACAATGAACAGGAATAAAAATTACAGTCGCTTTCCTATATTAGTGACGGTTTTTTTCATTACGCTCTACCTGGTTTTTGCCGTGGGTTTTTGCAGATATTCCCATCACCAGGCCCGACTTCGCCTCCACGAACACTCGCAGATTATCGCCAGCGATCTTTGGGATTTTAATGCGGCGGGCGCTGTGGCATACCTGAAACTAGCCGCCAATGCTGATCATTATCAAGAACTTACCGTTATCTACAACGACAAAAGTATATTCCTGCATATCAACACCGAATACCCCACCTCCACTGAAAAGTTGTTCCTGAAACTGCACCTTATTTCCCCAAAATATCTATCCGCCCCCATCACATTTAAAAATAAGATTATCGGTGAGATAGAGGCGGTATGGCTACCGCAGACATATATCGTCCTGCTCCTCGTATTCTGTTTTCTCCTGATGGTGGCCCTCATCATCACCCTCTACGCCAGGATTCTCACGGAAAAACGTCTCCTCTCCCACCGAGTGCGCGAACGGACAAACGAACTAACCGAGCTCAACATATCACTTCAGAAAGAGATCCAAGAACGCAGCCATGCCGAAAAACAACGGGAAGAATTACAAAAAAGACTTGAGCATTCCAAGAAAATGGAATCCCTCGGTCTCCTGGCGGGTGGCGTCGCCCACGATCTCAATAATGTTCTCTCCGGTATTGTCAGCTACCCCGACCTGCTTTTAATGGATATGGACAAAAATGACCCAATGCGGGCAGGTATCGAGACCATCCGCAAATCAGGTGTCCGGGCCGGAGAAATCGTACAGGACCTCTTAACCCTGGCTCGACGGGGCGTGGTTACCAAACAACCGCTCGACTTCAACGTGCTTATTCGCGAATATTGCGGCTCGCCGGAGTATGAAAAACTGCTCAGCCAACACTCCGCACCCATCGAGGTGGTGTTGCAACTGACAGAACCTATTCCCGTTATAATGGGTTCAGCCGTGGCTCTAACCAAGGTTATAATGAACCTTATCTCCAATGGTATAGAGGCTCAACCCCGGGGCGGGCGGATAATACTTGAGACAAAACCCCTTACCGTTGAAAAAAAATTCTCCGGATTGCAACCCATTACAAAGGGAGATTACATCGTCTTCCGGGTCCATGATGAGGGTGAAGGTATTTCCGACAGGGATATACAACGGATTTTCGAACCATTTTATACCAGAAAAGTAATGGGCAGGAGCGGCACGGGACTGGGGCTGACCGTTGTTTGGGGAACCGTTGAAGATCACCATGGAGGCATCGCCGTAACCAGCAATATAAGCGAGGGTACCACCATCGATATTTACCTGCCCGTCTGCCGGGAACAACTCCCTGAACCATTAACGGAAATCCCGCAACAGCAGCTCATGGGAAACGGCGAAACCATACTCATAGTAGATGACATTGATTTTCAACGAAAAATTGCCTGTGCCATTCTCAAGCGAATGAATTACAAAGTACACTCGGTTGCAAGCGGAAAAAGCGCCATACGCTACTTAAGCGAACACACCGTCGACCTCGTCATCCTTGATATGATCCTGGACAACGGTATGGACGGCCTGGAAACCTATAAACGAATACTTGATATTCATCCAAAACAAAAGGCCATAATCGCCAGCGGTTTCTCGGAAACGGACCGCGTACGCGAGGCCCTCCAGCTCGGCGCGGGGGATTACATAAAAAAACCATATAATATCAAGCAACTGAGCATGGCAGTCCAGCTGGAATTAAAAAAATAATATGGTCGCTTGGGCAGGTTTCCACGGGTCAGTGGCGCAACCGATTAATAATTAGACCGTAAAAGGTATAGTCACCCCCCGCAAAAAACCAACCCAGCTGACTGTTGCAGGTGAGACATAGGGCCAAGGACCAGACATAACCGGCGAACCAGGAAAACTCTCCACTCGGCTCACCGACACGGATACAACCCGGGGCCCTGCGAAAACATCCCAGCTCAAAGACCACCCCGGCCGGGTTGAAAAACGTGTGACGGTGGGAACCACCGACACCGATACGCAGACCGTCACTGGTGACCACCCCGCCGCAGGCGGAACAATGCAGGGGCTTGTCTGCTTCATTTTCTTCCTCCACGCAGACAAAAGACTGGTAATCACCGTCCCGTTCATCGCCGTACAAACAAATGGTAACGTTATGTTTTTTAAACACCACTGTAATAATCCACAATTGCCTGAATCATGGCGGGGATAGTATAATCATCCGGCTGAACATCCACTTGCAGACCGTTATCGGTTACGGTTTTCGCGGTAATCGGGCCAATCGCCGCTATCTTTACATCCGCCAGAAGTGCCTGGAGCTCTTCCTGGCTTTCCCCATCGACCATGGCCAGGAAATTACGAACGGTTGAAGAACTGGTAAAAGTGACCATATCCACCCCGCCATCAATAAACTCCCTGCGTAAACTCTCCTTATCCCCGGCAACAGGGCTGTTCTCATAAACGGGGACCACCGTAACCTGCGCCCCGGCACCCCGCAGGGTTTCGGGCAATATCTCTCGCCCCTGCAAACCACGGGGAATAAGAATATTACGACCCTCCACGCCCTGATCGAGCAAACTCTCAGCCAGACCTTCACCTGTAAAAGTACTGGGAATAAGATCCGCATTAACTCCATATTTCAACAGTAAATCCGCAGTACTTTTGCCCACCGCCGCGATATCCGGCCCTTTAAGGTCCCTGGCGTCCATACCCTTTGCATAGAGGCGTTTAAAGAAATATTTAACTCCGTTCAGAGAAGTAAAAAGTATCCAGTGGTACTCGTCGAGGCGCTCCATTTCCCCGTCCAGTTCTTCGTATGAATCGACCGGCCTGATATGGATCATCGACTGTTCGAGGCAATCGGCACCAAATTCTTCAAGCCCCTCGACAAGATCACTGGCCTGTTCGCGGGTCCTGGTTACGACAATTTTCCTGCCAAAAAGGGGGCGTTTCTCATACCAGTCAATCTTGTTGCGCAGGTTAACCACACCACCGACAATAATCAGGGCTGGAGGCTTAATCCCCTCCTTGGCAACGACATCGGCAATATTTTCCAACGTACCGACAACCGAACGCTGCTCGGGGGTGGAGGCCCAACGCACCACTGCAACCGGTGTCCGGGGATCCCGGCCATGGTCGATTAAATTCTGAACAATTATCGGTAAATTTTTAATCCCCATGTAAACGACCAGGGTACCGGCGCCAGTCGCAAGCTTCGACCAGTTGATATTGGAGGTCTCTTTAGTCGGATCTTCATGCCCGGTAAGAAAAGCCACGGTTGCCGTATAGTCCCTATGGGTGATGGGAATACCTGCATAGGTTGCAGCGGCTGTAGCGGAAGTAACCCCGGGAACGACTTCAAACGCTGCCCCGGCCGCGTACAATTCCTCCACCTCTTCACCGCCCCGCCCGAAAATAAACGGATCACCGCCCTTTAACCGCACGACCATTTTACCGGCTTGAACATGGTCAATCAGCATCGCGTTAATTTCATCCTGACTGTGGGTATGCTTCACCCCTCCCTTCTTACCGACATATATCAGCTCGGCGTCACGGGGCGCGTATTTAAGAAGTTTCTTTGAGGCCAGGTAATCGTACACCACCACCTCGGCACGCTGGAGCAATCTTTTACCACGCACGGTTATAAGGGCCGGATCGCCAGGACCCGCCCCAACCAGGTACACCTTTCCAAACTTCTTCATTTTCGTTTTTTCTTCCATAATCAAAGCGAACACATATCTGCCGACACCGCAACATTGCGGAAAAACAGATCCATTGTGAAATGACCTCCACGTAACAGTAAATGAGCCGACACAACCCCTTGACCTTGAGGTAAAAAAGGGCTTTCCAAATTCGGAAAACCCCTTTTACACATTAAACATAAAACCCCGGATTAACGCCTTACTCCGTAAAAGCTGTAATAAAAAACAAGAAATAATAAACCATAAACCCGGATGCTGGTAACAGCAACAAGGCACTTATACCGACTTACCGGTCATCTACGATGTTTGTTTAACATTATAAATTACATCTTCTTATATTCCGCGTGTGAAATTAAGATTACAGTTCTTTCATTATGGCCGCGGTAACATCGGCAATCGGCACGGAACCGTCCACGGAGATAACTTTAACGCCCTCAGCCTGTTTAAAATAATTCACGGCGGCCATGGTCCCGGTGGTCTCGTCATAATAGATACCATGACGCTTGGCGATGGCTTCTTCATCCTGGTCATCTGCACGGGTTTTTAGCTCACCACCACAAACACGACAAACGAGCTTGCCGTCTTTTTCCACAGGTTTAATCGCTTCAAAGGCAATATGATTGGGATGGTTATTATCATTAACACAGAGCCGACGTCCCATGATCCGTTCTTTGGCTATTTCGCGATCAAGCACAATTTCGATTACGTAGTCAAGGGCCAAACCCTCTTTTTTCAACGTTTCAGCAAGCGTTACAGCCTGATCCTTGGAACGCGGAAAACCATCTAATATCCAGCCGTCTTTGCAATCATCTTTCTGAAGTCGAGACACCATCATCGGGATCGTGATATCATCAGGCACCAGATCACCCTTGTCGATAAACACTTTTGCCTTCAATCCAAGCTCTGTACCGCCACCAATATGTTCCCTGAAAATCGCACCCGACTCAATATGGGGAATATTGAATTTTTTCTGTACAATAGCCCCTTGTGTCCCTTTTCCACTTCCATTCGGCCCAAAAAACAAAATGTTTTTACCCATAATTTCGTTCTCCCTGTAAACTTTAAAAAAGAAAAGATAAAACTACATATCCTGAAAATCATCGTATATAACAAGAAAATAAAAAGCAACTTAAGCCATAAAAACAAATAATTAGCCCCCGAGCACCCGGTTACAGCCAGTCCACACCGACAGCTTGGCGGATAATGGTGTTCTGCCCCGACAGGCTCAGTACTATAGACGAAAATAGTGATTCGATCCATAAAAATATATCCGTATTGATTTTGACTTTCGGCTTGAAAGCGGGTACTTTTCATCTTTCGCGGATTATTTTCTTCCTTTAAATTTAAGTCTTGCACGCAGAAAATATGAAAAAAACCAATAGAAGAAACTATACCGTTACCAACAAACAACATGTTGATTTAACAGTATAAAAATATAACTATCGCCTTTTATCTGCGCAACTTGGAGGGGCGATTGAATATAGTCAACATCCCACGACAAGACTAACCCAAATAAACACAGGAACCTATGAAAGAAATACGTGTTGGATTAATTGGTTTTGGTACAGTTGGAGAAGGGCTAGCAATGGCCCTGTTCAACCAGAAAGAGAGACTGCTGCAAAAAACAGGCACACTTTTTAAACTTGCCACTATAGCCGATATAGCCGTTAAGACTCTGCCCGACGAACTCAGTGAAACAAAACTGGTGCAGGATGCAGACGAAATTTTTCATGACCCCGACATCGATATAGTCGTCGAACTCATCGGCGGTATGGAACCGGCCAGAACGTTTATTCTACGAGCCATTAAACACGGTAAACACGTTGTCACCGCCAACAAGGCCCTTTTATCCATCCACGGCTGGGAGATTTTCAAGAGCGCAACCGAACATAATGTGGAAGTTGGCTTTGAAGCCAGTGTCGGAGGCGGCATACCCGTCATCAAGGCCTTGAAAGAAGGACTGGTTGCCAATAAAATAAACTTTATCAAGGGCATTATGAACGGAACCGCCAACTACATACTGTCGCAAATGACCGACCACGGCACCCCATTTAAAGAGGTTTTGGCGGAGGCGCAAAAACTCGGTTTTGCCGAAGCGGATCCGACCTACGACGTTGAAGGTATTGACACCGCCCACAAGCTTGCAATTCTGATGACCATTGCCTACGGTTTAAACGTGCAATTAGATGATATTTCCGTGGAGGGTATATCAGAAATCGAACCCATCGATATCGATTTTGCAAAACAGTTCGGTTACCGGATCAAATTACTGGCAATTAGCCGCAACCACGACGACCACGTTGAAGCTAGGGTTCATCCGACCATGGTTCCGGAAGATCATATGCTGGCAACCATTAACGGTGCCTATAACGGTATTCAATTTCAGGGTGACACGGTGGGGGATGTCCTCCTTTATGGCCAGGGCGCCGGTATGATGCCCACCGGCAGTGCCGTTGCCGCCGATGTCGTCGATATAGGCCGTAATATAGCCTGCGGTTGCGTTAACAGGGTGCCGCCCCTTGCCTACCTCTCCAAAAATATCGGCAAACCCGCCATCACACCGATGCAACAGCTGGTTTGCCCCTTCTATTTCAGGATCACGGCCCTGGACAAGCCCGGAGTTCTTTCCACCATTACCGGAATTTTCGGTAAATACAATATCTCCATTAAATCGATGATGCAGCGGGAACGCGACTCCAACGAACCGGTTTACATCGTCTTTCGCACCCACCGGGCCACCGAAGACGCCGTTGAAAAAGCCATAAGAGATATTGACAAGCTGGATGTATGCACCGGCCCCACCGTAAAAATTCGCCTCCTCAACCCGGAGTAGATCCTGCCATGAAATATGCAATTCTCGTGGGCGACGGCATGGGCGATTATCCCATCGCCGAACTGGGTGGAAAAACCCCCCTTGAAGCCGCTGATATTCCCACCATAGACACGTTATGTAAAAGGGGAGAGTTCTTCCTAAACCGTACAGTTCCCGACGCTTACCCACCCGGCAGCGATGTGGCCAATATGTCACTTATGGGTTATAACCCGGCCAAGTATTACACAGGCCGTGCGCCGCTTGAGGCTGCGGCCATGAATATACGACTCGCCCCTGACGAGATTGTTTTTCGTTGCAATCTGGTTACCCTGGATCATGATTGCGACGGCAAGATAACCATGGAGGATTTTTGTGCGGGCCATATCGGTAACGACGAATCCCACCAACTGATAGCGGATCTTGAAGCACGGTGCGCCGCCCCGCAGTTTCATTTTAAAGCGGGCGTGGGTTATCGGCATTTGATGATATTCAAGGGCAAACATCCGGGCTTTACCACCGTGCCGCCCCACGACCATATAGAAGAGGATGTTACAGACCATTTCAACCAATACCTGAAACACCCGGACTGGAAAACGCTGGTTGACTGTGCCAAACAACTCCTTGCCGATCATCCGCTCAACATACAACGTATAAAGGATAAAAAAAATCCAGCAAACCTGATATGGCTCTGGGGAGAAGGGAAAATGATCGCCATGCCCACCTTCAAGCAACGGTTTGCTATTAACGGGGCCATGATCAGTGCCGTCGATCTCTTGAAAGGGCTGGGCGTCATGGCCGGGCTGTCAATCATAAACGTCCCCGGAGCCACCGGTTATATTGACACCAATTACGAGGGCAAGGCACAGGCTGCAATCGACACCCTGCGAAAAGATGACTTTGTCTTTGTCCACCTTGAAGGACCTGACGAAGCCGGTCACCAGGGATCTCTGGCCGATAAAATAACTGCCATCGAAGACTTTGACAGCCGTATCGTAAAACCAATTGTTCAGGATCTACGGGACCGCAATGAAGATTTTCGGCTGGTGGTAACCATGGATCATTTCACACCCCTTTCCCTGCGTACCCATGTGGCTGATCCCGTACCGACTCTGCTCTACGACTCCCGCGAGCTCACTCCGGGTTCCGGCAGGTTGTTCCATGAAAAGAGCTGTATCCAACATTGCCTGCACAAAGACATCGACAGTGACGGCCATAAAATCATCAACCGACTTTTATCCGTAAAATAATAACAGATTACCGAAAATGTCAGTATATACGCAAAAAACCACGGTACGGGTTCTCTATGGAGACACTGATGCCGGTAAAGTAGTCTATAACGCCAACTACCTTCGTTATTTCGAAATGGGCAGATCCGAATTAATGCGTGAAAAAATCTGTTCCTATAATGAAATTGAAAAAATGGGTTTTACCCTGCCGGTAATAGAAGCCTGGGCCCGTTACAAGGCCCCGGCCGTTTACGATGACCTACTCACCATTGAGACAAATATCAGCGAAGTCAGCAAACTAAAATGCACTTTCAACTACCGAATCTACAGGAAAGAAAAAGACGGTGAAAAACAAAAATTACTGGCCAAGGGTTACACCGTACATGCGGCGGTCGACGCCAACGGCAGGCTCACCGGCTTACCGGAAGATATAATAAAAAAAATCAGTTCAATAGCCGCCAAATAGTACACAATTAACTTAAGTTCTCCAAATAACCATTGACAATAAATTCAACGGTTGTATATTGGTCGATCTCAACGCGGGGTGGAGCAGTCTGGTAGCTCGTCGGGCTCATAACCCGAAGGT
>CAZQOD010000085.1:0-14801 GCA_964594945.1 uncultured Desulfopila sp. | reverse complement strand
AGTGATAGACGGGATATGCAATCCGGACCCGACTGCATCGCAGAGCAAATACTCCAGTTATCTTAGCGAGTATGTTTTTTATAATTGATATTAACGCTACAACAGATATGTGAGGAATACAAGAGAATAACAGATCAGCGGTTTTCTGACATATATTCAGTGTAAATTAAAACTGTTTTGCTAGGATTTTTATAAAATTTAAATTATATCATAAAAAAACTTGCATAGTTCGTTGGGATAATATATCAGTAATATATAATGTCGACATTCGACAATAGACAATTTACGGAGGCGGTGCATGGCGATACATAGAACTACGTACAAAGATCAGGTTATCGGCCATATTTATGAGTCTGTTCTTGACGGGCAGTATTTACCTGGAGACCAGGTGAAGGAGAGTCTACTTGCCAAGGAAATGGGAATCAGCAGGGCGCCTGTTAGGGAGGCGCTTAAAGAGTTAATCGCCAACGGTGTTCTCGATTATAAGCCGCAGGTGGGGAGTTATATAGCTCTTCTTTCCCCCAAGGAAATACTGGACGCCTACACCACCCGGGGGGTGCTGGAGGGATTTGCCATAATGTCTACCCGACATCTGTTCACCGATGATGATATTGAGGAGTTGGAAACAATGGTGGTGAAGATGACGTCACTGGCCGCCAAGGAGAACCGGAAAAAGGTTGTCCAGATCGGCGGAGAGTTCCATGACCGCCTTGTCAGCAAGAATAAAAATGTACAACTGGCCGTCTATACGGAAAGGCTTAGTCTGAAATTGCACGTTTTGTTTTTTAAATACTGGAGCACTTTATATGCCCCCGATGAGATCGGCAAGAGACATTCGCAGATAGTGTCAACCCTGGCGGCGGGAGATCCCGTACGAATTGAAGAGACGGTGCGGGCCCATTATATAGAAACGGGAAACAAGATTTCGGCCTTGTATGAAACGGATGGTTTTCCAACCCAAAAAGGAAAGATAGAACAATGATAGCCAAATCTTACATCCAGAACAGGACATGGCAAAATTTATACTGTTAAATTAATATGTTATTGGTCAGATAAAGTATAGTTGCGTTAACTGTTTTACGAACAATTTTTTCTCATATTATTTGCCCTTTGGGATCGGCGATCACGCTTAATCTGCCGATTGTAAAATTAAGGTTATAATTTTTTTTGTATCTATTTGTCAGGAATAAAAGTCATGAAAATTCAAGGCGACGACGTACTTTTTTCAAACTTTACCTATAGCCCGGATTGTTATTATTTCTTCTATATAGGTGATCTGAAAGCTTATACGTTAAATACGTTTATGGAAGAGACTTTTCGCAAGCGGGTTTTGGATGGGCAGGTGCGATTTGTGGCGATTATTCCGGATGTGTGTTTGCAGTATAACTATCCGAATATAATTGTAATTAATCCGGTGGCGCAGGTCGATATAAATAGGAGTCAAGTGCTTGGAGATGTGTCGAAGGGAATCGTGCGAACCAGTTGTCGTATTTCAAGCAGCCGGTTTATGAGGGCGGTTTCAAAAAGTAAAGCCATTCATCGATTAATTGATATGATTTTGGAAAATCAGAATCATCTCTATATAAGCATGTATGAAAGTGCGGTGGAAATGACCCTCGATGATCGGGAAAGGGTGTCGATTCTGGGGCCGGATAAACATATTGCCAAACGTTATAATAATAAAATCATACAGTACAGAGAGCTTCGCGGTATAGTTCCCTTAATTGAGGGAACCACGTGCAGGGGGTTGGATCGTCTCCTTGCAGAGAGTTCCGCCATGAGAAAAAAATGGTCCGACGGTATTTTTATCAGCGCAGATTATTCGGCGGCCGGGGCCAATTCCGCCATTACCTATAGTGACGAGGATGTAAAACAACGTTTTACGGATGATAATTGTGAATATTTGATAACCCGCTATATCCCCCATGACCTGGATCCGACGGTACTGGCTGTTGTTGCAAACGAAACGGAGGTATATGTGGCCGGAATTGCGGACCAGACCATTGTGGACGGCAATAAATTTGTCGGTTCCCATTTTCCTTCTCAGATTGCAGAAGAACAGGCAACAGCCCTGCGTAATTATACCGTTGCGGTGGGGCGGATGCTTGGCAGGGCTGGTTACAGGGGTATTTTTGGTTGCGACTATCTTATTGATCGTAAAAATGAAATTTACTTTTTAGAGATCAATGCTCGAAAACAAGGCACGACGCTCGAGTTCTGTTTTACTCTGGAGCAGACATTGCCCAAGGGGGCGGCCACGTTGCCGGAGCTTGAATATTACGCGGTTATGGAAAATTGTTTTCCCGCCAATACCGTGGAAATGAAGGATAACAGCAGGGGAATTCACTGGGGAACATATAACCACAAGGTCGCGGCCGAACAGGTTACCACCGGTTATATACCTCAGAATGTTTATGAGAGGGAGGCCTTCTATAAGGTGGCCAACCAGGAGTTATTAAAGGATTTTGTTATTTTGGAGCATCTTGGCACCCATTTGAAGGTTATGCCCGGGACTTTTCTGGCCCGTGTTGTTTCCGTTGCCCAGTCCCGGGACGGGGTTAATGAGGGTTTATGCCAGGGTATCGGTTTTATAGAGCAGACCATTCAATAACAGAACAGGTAACTTTAAGTTTTTAGCAGATGGAATTGAAAATGAAAAATAATACAGAAGTTGTTCCGCCCCTGGATTCGTATACCAAGAAATTGATTGATGAGTTGAGCGGGGCCCGGGCGGGTTCCACCGGGCCCGAATCATCGCAACTCGATGAAATTGCAAAACTAAAAGAGAATGCCTTCGCCCTTGACCTCACTGGGCCAATTGTTGATCTGTTTGCAAGATTAGTTGATTATTGCAGGGAAACGGAAATGACCGGTATAGATTTTGGTCTGTCCAGGCAGGAGTTGGAGAGCCTGGCCTTGAAACATCAGGAAATTGATGAACACATGGTATCGGTTGGCGGCAGGTTGACCAGGGCCCTGCCCATAGCAAGGCTTGCAAACAGTAGGGTGGATGAATATCTGGCGCAGAAAGATGAACTTGCCCCCAGCGGCATAGAAAAATGGGAACAGATCCTGGAAAACAGAAAAAGGATACAGGGCGAGTTGCGGATGTCGGACGATGACTGGAATTCTTTTCAGGGTCAGATCCGTCACGCGGTGGATTCGGTGGCTACTCTTGCCAGTTTGATTGATTTGCCAAAGGGTATTCTTGAGTCCATAGCCAGGGTGACAAAGTCGTATAGAATGAGACTTACGCCCTATTACGTGAGTTTGATAATGCCGGGTATTATCAATGATCCGATAATGTTGCAGTCGGTTCCCACTGGGGAAATGATTGATAACAGTGGTATTGAGATTCCGCCCGTGGCCGCCGATCATTCCCCCGCCAGGCTGGTGGATCAATTTTATCCCAGGGTGGTGACAATTAAAGCGACCAATATGTGCGCGATGTATTGCACCCACTGTTTGCGTCTTGCCCATATAGGCAGGAAAGATCATACCTATTCCAAAAAAGCTTATGGAGAGGCGCTTGACTATATAAGAAATAACAGACGAATTCGCGACGTATTGGTAACCGGTGGTGATGCCTTTGTCTTGCCAAATAGTCTTATGCGCTGGTTGCTCGGGGAACTGGATGAAATAGATCACGTTAAAGTGAAAAGGCTTGGTACCAGGATTCCGGTGACCGCGCCCATGCGGGTGGATAGTGAATTGCTTGATATTTTGGAAGAAAGCAATGATCGGAAGCCGATAAGGGTGGTGACTCAGATTAATACCGCCCAGGAAATTACTCCGGTATCCAGGGACGCTTTTAAGAAATTGTCCGGTAAGACCTTCACCGTTCTTAACCAGGCGGTTTTGCTAAAGGGTATAAATGATAATCGGGTCAAGATGTGGAAATTATGTGAAACGGTACATGAGTCCTATGTGCGGCCCTATTACCTTTTTAACTGCAGTTATAGAAATCCGCAATTTGCCCATTTTCGGGTACCTCTGGAAGTGGGGCGGGATATTGTTGAATCTATGTACGGCAATATTTCAGGGGATGCGATTCCCCGCTATATTGCAACAGCCGGAGGCAAAATACCCCTGCATAAATCCAATGTGGTCGGTTACGAAGGGGGGGATGTTGTCTTGAAAAAGCCGTGGAGTGGCGAAGAAGTGCTATATCCCGATGCCGATCCTGAAGTTTATGGACGTGGGGAATTTGCTTTCAATATGCGGAACATACGATGAAAAACGGTTTTGCAAATTATCTGAAAAAGCATGAAAGGGAACAGTTGCAGTTGTTGGAAAGGCTGGTTTTGCAGCGGAGTTACTCTCGCTGTAAAGAGGGGGTGGATGGTGTAGGCAGGATAATTGTCGAAAGTCTCGGTGATTGCGGAATGATGGTGGAGGTGATTGAGGAAAAAACATTTGGTAATCAACTTATTTTTCGCTCACCGGCCCATCGTTCGGGGCGACCTTCAGTCTTGCTTTTTGGGCATATGGATACTGTGTTTCCCATGGACAGCCCCTTTAACTGGTTTAAGGAGGATACGGATAAAGTCTTTGGCCCCGGGGTGATCGATATGAAAGGGGGGCTGGTAACGGCAATTTTTGCGATAAAGGCGCTTGGCGAACAGGGTCTGCTTGAAAAGATTCCCATTACTCTGTTTTGTAACAGCGACGAAGAGATAGGTTCTCCAGTCTCCCGCCGATATATCCGCCGGGAAGCCGCTAGTAGTTTGTTCGGGTTGGGTTTTGAGTGTGGCGGTCTAAACGGTGAGGTGGTCACCGGACGTAAAGGCAAGGCCGGCTATATCCTCGAGGTGAAGGGTAAGGCCGGGCATGCAGCCTTCGCGGGGCCGGAAAAGGCCAGTGCGATACTGGAACTGGCCGAAAAAATAATTATTCTGGAGCATCTGAACGATCAGGAAAAACAGATAGTGGTCAATGTCGGTTTAATAAGGGGTGGAATCGGCCCGAACAGCGTGGCCGATTCCGCCATTGCTGAGATTGATACCCGTTACCTGCGGTATGCTGACGGGCAAAGGATGGCTGAAAGGATTCATGCGATCAGTTGTCAATGTCGCGTTTCCGGCACCAGTGCGGTTTTGCAAAAAACAGGGGCGCGGCAACCGATGGAGCAGACCCCGGCAAATAAGGAACTGTTTCAGGTTATAGCGAAGGAGGCGGGGCAACTTGGTCAGGATTGCGTGGAGGAGCTGCGCAGCGGCGTATCCGATGCAAATATTGTTGCTGAGGCCGGTATTCCCGTGGTCGATGGCATGGGGCCGATTGGTGATTGTGATCACAGTGATTGTGAATATATGATAAGAAAGAGTCTGCTTGCCAGGAGTCTGCTTGCCGCCTGCACGCTTGCCAGCGGCTGGGAATTTTTTCGTACCTGAACGTTGCACATCATTTTGTAATTAAATGGGACGGCATTGTTTTTATGATATTTCAGGAGTGAAATTTTCTTTCCCATTCGTAATCCCGGCCGGTAACCTTATCTTCCATGTTACGTATTCTGCGATCCAGGTCCTCAAACTTTTTGCGTAGTTTCCTGGCCGCGCTCCGGGGAGAATTCACGTATGAATCGTAAAATTCTTTTTCATCTTCGCTGCGAACGGGTTTCACCGGCCGTGGTTTCATGAAAAAAGCGGCAACGAGGTAGACGCCGATCATCGGCCAGAAGCCGCTGAAGATAAAGGTGGCCACCATTGCCATGCGTATCCAAAACACGGAAAAATCGAAATAGTCGGCAACACCTTTGCACACACCGAGGAAAACTCCGTCACGGGCACGATAAATACCGGCTTGTCCATTATTATAATAAGCTGTCATTTGTTATCTCCGTCCTTTTCCCGACTTTTTGTCAGGATTGTTTCGAGGGCAGCTATCCTCTTTTCCATCTTTTCCAAACCCTGGTAGATTTCCTGAATCATACGAGCCTCTTCATTATTACCCGCCCCCGGCGAGCATCTGTTGCTGCGACTCTTGACTATTATCAGAACGGTCCCGCAGATAAGGGTTGCCAAGGCAATTATTGATCCGAAAACTATGGAGACCATAATAATATTCAACATAATAAGTTGCTCCGCAGGTGATGTGTTTATGTGTAGGCCCGTGGCTGCCAACGGGGTTAATCATCTTTTTCATTACTGTCAGTACTGTATTGAGCGGCCTTTAGTTTGGCAAGCTCATTTTCAATTTCTTCATCGGTGCTGATGGTATCAAATTCATCGTCGAGGCTGTTTCCCCTATCGATGTTGACCAGTTCGGCCTCGGCCTCCATCTGTTCAATCCGACTTTCCAGTTTATCAAAGCGGGCCATGGTATCGGAGTTGCTGCTGCGCTTGATTTCCATGTGCGCGCGTATTTTACCTGAGGCCCTTTTATGGCGATGGACCAGGACCCTCTTTTTCTCTTTGGCCTTGTTTAACTTATCTTCCAATTCGCCGATATCCACGTGGTACTGTTGAATAAGGCCGCTGTGTTCATCGAGTTCACCAGTCAGCGCATCGACAACTTTACTGAAACGTCGCTTCTCGATGAGTGCCTCCCTGGCCAGATTATCACGTCCCTTGAGGACAGCCAGCTGGGATCTTTTGGCCCAAAGATCTTTTTTGTCCCTGATTTCCGCCAATTTGCGGTCGATCTTTTTTCTACTGGCGATGACGGCCGCACACGAAGATTTGAGGTCGATCAATGTATCCTCCATTTCATGGATCATGAGTTTAATCATTTTCTCCGGATCTTCGGCCTTATCAAGCATCGCGTTGATATTTGAATTGATTATGTCTTTGAACCGCGTAAATATACCCATATTATTCCTCCCTGATAGTTTCGTGGTTGTGCAGATAATTGCAGGAGATGTGCCAAAAGGAAATATTCTTTTAATATATTGTTAAAACAGATAATTATCTATTGACTTCTGCCACTGACGGTGGTTCTATCTGTCTAGATAGATAGTTAAATTGACCATAATATGGTAAAAATGGCCACATGGAGGCGGGGATGGAGCGGAAAACAACCTTTGCAGTATCATCGCCGGAGCCGTTGGGCGAATCCGAGGTATTTCTGGAGTTTCAGGAACGGCTGGCGCGGGTGGCGCCGGTGGATAGGCCGGTACTGTTGTTGGGGGAGCGGGGTACGGGCAAGGAACTTGCCGCAACAAGATTACATTTTCTTTCCCGGAGGTGGCAGGGACCTTTTGTAACGTTAAATTGTGCGACATTATCGCCGTCACTCATTGAATCGGAATTATTCGGATATGAAAAAGGGGCATTCACCGGGGCGGAAAAGAGACGATCAGGACGTTTTGAAGCGGCGGACGGCGGCACCTTATTCCTCGATGAAATAGGTTCTATTCCCCTGGAGGCCCAGGAAAAGATATTACGGGTGGTGGAATATGGCTCTTTTGAACGAGTTGGCGGTTCAATTCCCGTGGAGGTTGATGTGCGAATTGTCGGGGCCACAAATGCCGACTTGGTGGCAATGGCAGACCGTGGTGATTTTAAAAGAGATTTATTGGATAGATTGTCGTTTGAGGTACTTTTTTTGCCGCCGTTGCGTTCTCGGGGTGAGGATATTATGCTCCTGGCCAATCATTTTGCCATGAAAATATCCTACGAACTGGAAAGGGATAAGGTACCGCGTTTCAGCAAATCGGTTACAAAATCCCTACAAGAATACAGTTGGCACGGCAATATCAGGGAATTGAAAAATGTGGTCGAGCGGGCGGTATATCGCTTTGATGGCGGGGTTATAACAGAAATTGTATTTGATCCGTTTATTTCACCATTTTCACATGAACAACAACGGGAGAAGGATGACGTTTCTGGTAAAGGATTTTTGCCGTGCCGGGACGGTCTTTCTCTACCTGTTTCCTTGAAAAGTGCAGTGGCTGAGTTGGAAGTAAAATTATTGCAGCTGGCCATGAAACAGGCCGGGGGGAACGGGAAAAAGGCGGCGAGACTGCTCTCTCTCACCTACGATCAATTTCGGGGAAAGATAAAAAAATACGGTAAAGGGATATTTTAGGAGCGGTGTGAATTACTGTTCCTTTTTAAAAATGTTTGAAACAGTGGTCGACATTTCCTGCATATCAGCTTCAACTCCGGTCCACAGTTTAAAAGCGGCGGCACCTTGGTGAACCAGCATACCAAGGCCGTGGACAACGGTACATCCACGTTTTTTGGCTATTTCCAGAAGTCTGGTGGTTAATGGATTATAAACTATATCAGCAACTGTTAGATGGGGGAGGATCAGTGAATCGTCCAGGGGCAGCGCATCGCTGTCTGGGTGCATTCCGACGCTGGTGCTGTTGATCAACACCTGACAATTGTGGAGAATATCGGTTGTTGCCCGGTCTAAAGCTTTGCTGCAATGGCGGATGCTGGTGTTTATCTCGGCGGCAAGGGCCTCTGCTTTTGCCGGGGTTCGATTGCAGATGAATATCCCGGCCGCGCCATGTTGGGCCAGGGTTATGGCAATGGCTCGCCCCGCTCCGCCGCAGCCCATTAAAAAAAAATTTTTATCTTCGATACCACCCTGTGTTTTACCTGCCAGGGAACGTAGAAATCCTTCTCCATCCGTATTGTAACCAATGGTCTTGCCATCGACCATGCGGATGGTGTTGACCGCTCCAATGGCGGATGCCAGCGGGTCCAGCTTATCAAGGAAATCAATAATTTTTATTTTATGGGGGATGGTGACATTGCAACCAGCCATATTCATATGTCGTAAGCCATTGAAAACGGTTTCTAAATTTTCCGGTACCGTTTCAACCGGTAAGTAGCAGTAGTCAAGTTCCATCTTCTCAAAGACCCGGTTATGCATCGCAGGGGAGAGGGAATGACCTAAGGGGTTACCAAGTAAAAAAACCAGTTTTGTCAGGACTGTCGGATATTTCATGTGCATAATTTTTTTTAAAAGTATTTAAGTGGTCTGGTTGTTGTGTACCGTAGTTAGTACCATGTGGTGCGCTGATCATCAAGCAGGTTGTAGTGGTGGCGCAGGGGTGTCGGCAACGTTAATTTCACCTAATTTAGATTACAGGTATTGTCAATATATTCGATATCTCCTGTGAATAGCGGTTGAAATTGGCTCGCCAACAGAGTATGTAGTTTGCCGGAGCGCGATATAATTTAACCGGTAGTAATACCTGTGGAGGATGTGAATTAGACCATGTCTGTTGTTAGTGTGATTATTGCCTTTGTTGTGCTGCTGGTGGTCGTTCTGATCTGGTCCCTCGTTTATTATTACGGTAACCCGGTAATTGAGGCTCCGGATGGTAAGGCTGTCGTGGTTGGTAATTGTGGCGATACCATGGAAATTGCGTTGAAATTTAAAGATGATATTGTTGAATCCTCACATTATTGGACCAATGGTTGTTCTTTCAGTAAAATCTGCGTGCAAAGTGCGGCAAACATGGCTCTTGGTAAAAATATAGAGGCCCTGCGGAAAATAAATATGGCAACCATTATGGAAGAGGTGGGACAGTTGCCGGAGACCCATCTGCACTGTGCCCAGTTGGCGGAAATAACCCTGCAACGCAGTGTGGATAATTTTCTGAAGAAGAAGGAATGCGGCGGACGGCCTGGGGAGAGTTGTCATCATAATAGTTTCCGGATGGATACAGGATAATCCTAAATATTTAATAAACATTAATAATACGGACTTAATTTTTCATAAATACAGGTTGAGCGTATGATTGATTATAAAAAAAAGGTGGTGGATGCGATCATTGATCGCAGGGCGACAATAGCTATTGTCGGCATGGGTTATGTTGGTCTTCCCTTGGTGCTTAGGTATGTCGAGCAGGGTTTTAATGTGATCGGTTTTGATGTTGATGAGGCAAAAACCGAGGCGTTAACCCGGGGGGAAAGTTACATAAAACATATTGATGGTACTCGTATTAAAGAGGCCTGTAGATCGGGTAAGTTTTCAGCTACCGTCGATTTTAGCAGAATACCGGAGGCGGACTCTATTCTTATCTGTGTGCCGACACCCCTTACCAGACACAGGGAACCTGATCTCACCTATGTGGTGAATACCATTGAATCCATGGTGCCGTATCTGCGTGTGGGGCAACTGTTGAGCCTTGAAAGTACGACCTATCCAGGGACAACGGATGAACTCATCCGGCCTAAACTTGAAGCTTGCGGTTTTGCAATAGGCAAAGATTTTTTTCTGGTTTATTCGCCGGAAAGGGAGGATCCCGGTAATCCCACCTATTCGGTCAGTACAATTCCCAAGGTGGTTGGAGGAGATACCCCCGGTTGCGTTGAGGTTGGTCGAGCATTGTATGGTGCCATAATCGAACGGGTGGTGGTCGTTTCTTCAACCAGGGCGGCCGAAATGACAAAATTACTCGAAAATATTTATCGTGCCGTTAATATTGGCCTGGTCAACGAACTTAAGGTCGTGGCCGATAAGATGGGTTTTGATATTTGGGAGGTTATTGATGCTGCCGCCACAAAACCTTTCGGTTATACTCCGTTTTATCCGGGCCCCGGTCTGGGTGGCCATTGTATTCCCATTGACCCTTTTTACCTTACCTGGAAGGCGCGTGAATATGGTCTCAATACCCGTTTTATTGAACTGGCGGGCGAGGTTAATACGGCAATTCCAGACTGGGTAGTGGCCAAAATCACCGAGGCTTTAAATCTAAGACATAAGTCTGTAAATGGTGCCAATGTGCTGATACTCGGGCTTGCGTATAAGAAAAACGTCGATGATATGCGGGAATCTCCAGCCATAAAACTGATGCAGCTACTGCAGACGAAAGGTGCCCTGCTGACTTACTCGGATCCGTATATCCCGCGTTTTCCGACCACTCGAAATTATTCGTTTGATCTTGCATCGGTTGAACTCACCGAGGATCGATTACGGGGAAGTGACTGCGTGGTGCTGGTCACCGATCATTCCGATTTTGATTATAAATATATTGTTGATCATGCCCAACTTATTGTTGATACCAGGGGGGTGTACCGCAATAACGAGCCAAATGTTGTAACAGCATAAAAAACAGGAATTATTTATGAAAAATATAGCAGTAGTGGGGACCGGTTACTGGGGTAAAAATCTGGTGAGAAATTTTTACGGCCTGGGTGCATTGCATACCGTCTGTGATGTTTCCGAGTCAACAGTTGCAAGTTTTTGTGAGCAATATTCAGGTGTTAATGGCGAGAACTCCTTTGCAAATATAATCAACAATCCGGAGATTAAGGGAGTGGCTCTTGCCACACCGGCCCCCAGCCACGCAGAACTTGCCCGTAAGGCAATGGCTGCGGGTAAGGATGTGTATGTTGAAAAACCGCTGTGTCTTTCGGAACGGGAAGGAAAGGAGTTAAATGAGCTGGCGGCTGGGGAAGGAAGGGTATTGATGGTCGGCCATCTTCTCTGGTATCATCCGGTTGTGTTGAAATTGAAAAATCTTGTTGCGCGGGGGGAACTGGGGCGTATTCAGTATATATATTCCAATCGTCTCAACCTCGGCAAGCTCCGCCGTGAAGAAAATGTGTTGTGGTCATTTGCTCCCCACGATATTTCGGTGATTTTGGGCCTTATAGATGAGATGCCTGAAACCGTTTCCACCCAGGGTGGTAATTTTTTACATCAGGAAATAGCCGATACCACCGTGACCCTGTTGAACTTTGCTAGCGGTGTGCGGGCCCATATATTTGTCTCTTGGCTCCACCCTTTTAAAGAACAGAAGCTGGTGGTGGTGGGTGATAAACAGATGGCGGTATTTGATGATACGGTGGAGTGGAAAAATAAATTACTCCTTTATCCACACGCCATTGAATGGAATGGCAATGTTCCAGTGGCCAATAAGGCTGAAGCTGTACGCGTGGAAGTGGAGCAGGATGAGCCGTTACGGGCTGAATGTGCGCATTTTCTCGATTGCATGTCGTCCAGACAAAAACCCCGGACCGATGGTGAGGAGGGGTTGCGGGTTTTGAAAATTCTTAATGCCTGCCAGGAATCATTAGAGGGTGGTAAACAGGTTGTTCCGGGCGGTGTCGCAGAGGAACTGCCATACAGTGTCCATGAGACCGGAGTTGTTGATGGGGATGTTTCCATCGGGGCTGGTACAAAAATATGGCATTTTTCACATATTTTATCAGGTTCGACTCTGGGGGAAAACTGTAATATCGGGCAGAATGTTGTGGTTGGTCCGAGTGCCAGGATAGGTAACGGTTGTAAAATCCAGAATAATGTTTCGGTATATGAAGGTGTAATTCTTGAAGATGAAGTCTTTTGCGGGCCAAGTATGGTCTTTACCAATGTGATGAATCCCCGTGCCGCGATTTCCCGTAAAAGCGAGTTTTGTACAACAAAGGTTTGTCGAGGAGTTACCTTGGGTGCCAACAGTACAATTGTCGGAGGTATAGAGATTGGTGAGTATGCCTTTATAGGTGCCGGAGCCGTGGTGGTAAAAGACGTGCCGTCCTACGCACTGATGGTGGGAAATCCGGCTAGACAAATCGGCTGGATCAGCAGGTTCGGGGAAAAGATGGACCTGCCCCTCAGTGGCTACCAGGAGTATACATGTCCCCACACCGGTGATAAGTATATTCTAAAGGATGAGACTGTTACCCTGTTATCTTAAAAATTGAAAATAGATTCCCCTTTTTGAAAGTCAGTCATCGTGGTGTGAATTTTAATAACATTGTCTGGTTTACTCGATATCTGAAAATATCGCTTCTCGGGTCGCCCCTTAGCAGCCTGGTAAGTATGCTTACCGGGTTTTGATCTAATCTACGCTTTTAAGAATAAATATCAGAGTGTTAAAAAAATTTATAAAGGCAGGTGTTGGTGGTGTGGGGGCTCAGGTTATTAATGTAATCTCTTTGCCTGTGATTGCCAGACTGTACGCCCCTGGGGAGTATGCAGTTTGGGCAATTGTTTTAGCAACTGCAGCAATTTTTTCCATGATCGCTTGTCTCAGGTATGAACTAGCAATTGTTTTGCCGACAAAAGATAGTGATGCCAGCATGCTTTTTTGGTGTTGTCTTGTGTTGTGTCTATGCATGGGAGGGGGAATTGGGTCGGTGTTACTGTTGCCATGGGTTCGGACTGTTTTTGCAACAAGTTCACTGCATGTAATTCCAGAACATGTTTTAATTATCTTTGGTCTAATAACTGCGACGGGGGCAATCTTAGCATTACGTTATTGGTGCATTCGCCAAAAATCATTTGCTCTAAATTCCGTGGGACAAATAGTGCTGGCAGCTTCTACTATTTGTTTTCAGATTTCTTATGCAACGTATTTTGTAGGAAATTCACTGGGTTTAATGTTGGGTAGTTTGTTTGGTCAGGTGATGTCTGCTGGTGTAATGTTTGCTGGGCTTATTTTTATAAGAAAAATACCCCGGTTTGAATTAAAAAAAATAGTACGTCTACCGGGTATTTTAAAAAAACACAGGAAATTTCCCCAGTACTCGACACCTTATACGCTTTTTGGTTGTTTTCGCGATAGGGCCTCAATTTTCGTTTTGCAATATTTTCTATCGAGTAATGTGGTGGGTATTTATGCATTTACTTATAGGGTTATGAATTTCCCGATTAACCTCATAAGCAGTGCTTTACGTCCGGTTTTGTTTCAGCAAGTGGCAGCCACAGGCGTTCAATCTGTGGAAAAGCGTATAAATGGGATTTTAACCTTTTTGGTGATAGCGGTTACACCTTTTCTCGTTTTTTATTTCTTTTATTCAAAGGAAATATTTGTATTATTATTAGGTGAGAAATGGGGTGAAGCTGGCCATATCGGCAAGTTTATTATTTTACCGGTGTATACGTTTCTGTTTTGTAATTGGATGGATCGGATTATGGATGTACTTGGTAAGCAGAGATATGTTCTCTGTTTAGAGTTGATCTTTTCTTTTTTGTCTATAGGCGGGTTGTTGTTGGGTTTTATTCTTAATTTTGGGTTTGATGGAGCGCTTTTGATACAAAGTTTTGTTCTGGTCAGTTATAATTTATACTATTTATGCGCAACATTTAAAGTGGCGGGATACTCATTGAGTAATTTAGGCAAATTGCTGACTTTGTCAGTTATACAAGGCTTGTTAACGACAATTGCTATTCTTTTGTTTAAATCAATATTTAACATGGCAATTATTTTTTTTCTGTTGGTGTTGCTATCGGCAACAGCAGCAATGTTGATATTGAAAAAAAAGATTTCATTTTAATAAAGGTGCGTCATTCTGGATAGGTAAGCGCAATATCCGAAGTCATCAATAATTGATTTATAGGTACCGATATTTGTGGGATACCTTTTTCTAACCGTCTCTTCTTGTCAGGATTAGGCGGTTTATTTATCAAGGGTGTGGTGAATGTCAATTAAAATTGTTATTGTTGATTACAATATGGGGAATGTCCGATCCGTGGCCAATATGCTTCGCAGGATTGGAGTAACACCGTTAATTTCGTCTAAGATTTCCGATATTTTGTCGGCTGATAAGATAATTCTTCCCGGTGTAGGTTCTTTTGATACCGGTATGGGTTATTTACAAAAGCTAGGATTGATCTCCCCTCTGAACCAACGGGTTTTGGTCGATAAAGTACCGCTTCTTGGGATTTGTCTCGGTATGCAGCTTTTGGCAAATAAAAGTGAGGAAGGCCGGTTGCCGGGACTGGGTTGGATTGATGGTGTGATCAGAAAATTTTCCTTTAAACATTTGCAGTCCTCTCGTTTAAAAGTACCTCATATGGGTTGGAATGTTGTTGATCCACGGAAGCGGCACGTTATTTTAAATAATATTCCGGAACCAATGCGTTTTTATTTTGTTCATTCATATTATTAC
>CAZQOD010000084.1:0-15037 GCA_964594945.1 uncultured Desulfopila sp. | reverse complement strand
TCATTGTTCGTTGTGGCTGTGGTCTGAGAATTTGCTCCAGCCATGCTGGTTACTTCGGTACGGGTGAGACATTTTTAAGGGTCTCCATATAAGCGGCGCTCAACTGTTCCGCCCTTAGCACATATTCATCATTTGTCTGGCTCGAATCATTGGTAATCAGTCGTCGGTATTCATCCGGAATTTTTTCGGTGTCGATTTCTTCCAACATCTTTAATGCGTTACCCCTGGTATAGCGGGGGGGTAATTTTTCAAAGAATACCCTGGCCGCCGTGGGATGGGAGACAAAATCTTCAGAACCCGCCAGAATTACGCCGTTGAGAAAATGGACCTCCCTGGCCGTCTCGACCGGGTTATTTGTTGCGATCATAACAACTTCGTCATGGTGATCATATTCGGTTTCCATGATGATATGTAAATTTGATCTTACCGCAAATAGGGTGCCGGTGTAGTTGTGATACTGGCCGCCACGCAGGCTGGTGACGGTGAGACCAATAAACGGTGCCTGCATATTTCTGATATGACACAGGGCGATATGTACCCGTGGAATATTGCTGATGGAATAATTATACATCACATACAGACCCTGTATTTTGGTGAACAATCTGTCAAGGAGAACGGCGCTGAATCGGGCAAAGACGTCAAGCTTCAAGCTGCCCGCCAGCTGATTTTTGACCCGCTTTTTATAGATGTCTCTGTATTTTGGCAACAGATTGTTCTTTCGGGACAATAGATCGGCGAATGTTTCAAAATCAAGATAAAAATCAGTAATCTCTAGTTGTAACGCCTTTGCCACCAGGTCCAGCTTGCTTCTGCTTGGCCGGTTTTTCCCAGATTTCCACGACTCAAGTGTTACCGAAGTGAGGCCCTTGCCGAATTTTTCCTTTGCCGTGGCTATGAGTTTTTCCTGGGGCAAGACCATCAAGGCAAAACGAATTTTACTTTTAAAATTTTCTATATCCCCAATGCCAGTATTTGCCATTTTTTAGTCCGTCCCGTTTGTCAAGCTCAAATCCGTAGTGACCATATTGTCCTCTGTGGGTGCAGATTATCCCATTTATCAAAATCTTTCAAAATATATTTTATTTTTTCGAATATATGACCAACTTATTTTTCATAGCTGTCACAAGGTTAAGTAAATATATTTAAATAGTTGATATTGCGATATTTATAATTGACAGCCCAAAACGTTTGCATTAATTATCAGGTGTTGAAAAACTCTTCTGAGTAACCAGTATAGCTGGAGCAAATTCTCAGGTCACAGCCACAACGAACAATGAAAGCGACTTAAGAGTGAGGGCATTTTCATATAAAATGATTTGGATTATACGTAAGTGGAAAAATTAAAAGAGACAGATTATGAAAAAATTATTAACGGGCAATGAGGCCGTAGCCCTTGGCGCCTATGAAAGTAACGTAAAGATTGCCAGTGCCTATCCGGGGACACCGTCTACGGAAATTTTACAAAATCTTGCCGGATACGAGGGCGTCTATTCGGAATGGGCCCCCAATGAAAAGGTGGCGATGGAAGTGGCAATTGGCGCCTCCATGACGGGCGTACGGGTTTTAACCGCCATGAAGCACGTGGGCCTGAACGTGGCCGCCGATCCCTTGATGACCCTGGCCTACACCGGAATTAAGGGTGGTTTTGTAATAGCGTGCGCCGACGATCCGGGTATGCACAGTTCACAAAATGAGCAAGATAACAGATATTACGCAAAATTTGCAAAAATTCCGATGTTTGAGCCAAGCAACAGCCGGGAGGCCAGGGAAATGGTTAAGGAGGCCTTTAGGGTTTCCGAGGCCTTTGATACTCCGGCCATGGTTCGTTTGACAACACGAATTTCTCATTCCAAAAGTATTGTGGAAAAAAGCGAGGATCATAAACCTAGTTTTCCTCCGCCAACGGGTTTTAAAAGAGATTTAAAAAAATTCGTAATGTTGCCGGGTCATGCAAAGCTTCGTCAGCCCCTGGTTGCTGAACGGGTTGAAAAACTAAAGATCTTAGCGGAAGAAACCACTTTTAACCATGTTGAATACAACGATAAAAAAACAGGTATTATCACTTCAGGTATTTCTTATCAATATGTGAAGGAAACCATGCCGACGGCATCTGTCTTAAAACTCGGTATGACCTTTCCTTTACCCGTTGCAAAAATAAAATCTTTTGCAGACGAGGTTGATACACTTTTTGTGGTGGAAGAACTTGAACCATATCTTGAAGATCAAATCCGTATGCTGGGCCTTAATGTTAAGGGGAAGGAATTTTTCCCGCTCAGTGGCGAACTCTCCACGGATAGGGTTGCAAAAGGTTTTGCCAGGGCGGGCTGTCTGGAGATGAAAATTCCGGAAGTGATTCCGGCTCCACCCGAGGCCGATATGATTCGTCCTCCTCTGATGTGCGCCGGATGCAGTCACAGGGGAGTCTTTTACGCCATTAAAAAGTTAAAAGGTATTGTTCATGGTGATATCGGCTGTTACACCCTCGGGGTACTCCCGCCCCTTCAAGCCATAGAAACTACGGTCTGCATGGGTGCAAGTATTAGCATGGCCCATGGTAGCGCAAAAGCTATGCAAAGAGAAATTGAGGGGGATAAACGTCCGGTTTTTGCGGTTATTGGCGATTCCACTTTTTTTCACACCGGTATCAACAGTCTAAGCAACGTGGTCTACAACAACAGCAATGTTAAGGTGATTATCCTCGATAATCGAATAACGGCAATGACGGGCGCCCAGCATAATCCGGGCACGGGCAGAACGCTTATGGGGGAGAAGACCAATGCAATCGATCTTGAAAAGCTTGTTCGTGCCCTTGGTGTTGAGCGGGTGAGGGTCATCGATCCCTATGATTTGTCACAAACCCTTTCAGCCTTAAAAGAAGAAGTGGAGTGGAACGGGCCTTCCGTCCTGATAACAAAGAGACCCTGTATCCAGATTACGCGTGGGAGGCCGGAGAAAATTTTCGCGGTCAACGGGGCGGAATGCGTGGGATGCGGGATATGCCAGAAGCTTGGCTGTCCGGCAATTGCCCTGGGTGACGAGATTGTAAATGAAAAGCGGAAGGGGAATAAGATTTTAAAACAATCCGTCATAGATGCTACCCTCTGCACCGGTTGCTCTCTTTGTCGGCAGGTTTGTAAGGCGGGGGCAATATATCAGATTTAGTGAACCTGTATGAAGCGCATAAAACATGCATCCTGTGTTCTGGGTGCATGTTTTTGGTAAAAGAATATTATTGTTGCATATAGACATTGGGGAACCTGGAATAATGGAAAATAATAACATTAAAAATATATTAATCGTCGGTTGCGGTGGCCAGGGCGTCATTTTAGCAAGTGAAATTATGTCCCACGTCGCCGTCGCTTGTGGTTATGATGTTAAAAAAAGCGAGATCCACGGGATGTCACAACGAGGGGGTGTGGTTACCAGTCATGTTCGTTATGGAAAGGGGGTTGCCTCCCCGACGATTATGGAGGGAAATGCGGATATTCTGCTCTCCTTTGAGATCGCTGAAACCCTGCGATGGATTTCCTATCTGCAAGACGATGGAAAGGTGATTACCAATAGTCAACGTATTGTTCCGCCCATTGTTTCCACGGGTTTTGCCAGTTATCCGGAAAATATCGAGCAGGTTTTAGCTAGGCGAACCGATAATCTCATTATCATGGACGCCCTCGCAAAGGCATTGGAACTTGGTAATCCGAAACTCGTTAACACGATGTTGCTGGGTATGGTCGCCAATTACCTTGATCTCCCTTTTGAGCAGTGGAAAATTGTGATAGAAAAGAGTGTGCCACCAAAATTTAAAGAATTGAATATGACGGCTTTTGCCACCGGGCTTGCCATGCAGCAGGGAGAGGGAATATCGATATAAAAACGGGGAAAAAGATGGGAAAACCGAGTCAATCGGTACAGTTGAGCAGGGGAAAAATAGAGGCTGTTGAGCAAATAATTAGAAATGCCCATGGCGACGGCAGGACCATGCTCTTTGAGTTTGAGGTGTATGAGATCCTGCGGATAATCGGGGGAAATGTGCCGGTTTATCGTTTGCTTCGAGATGAAAGAGAAATTACTCCGGAAATACTCGCCGCCTTTGCCTCGGACAGGATTGTTTTAAAGGGTGTGGTTAGAGATATTGCCCATAAGCAAAAAGCAGGAGCTGTTAAAATTGTCTATAAAGATCTTGATTTTCTCAAATTCAATTTTTCCAGAATGAGAGACCACCTCGTAAACGGAGGACACCGTTTTGAAGGTATTCTGCTGGTGGAATTTATCGACTATTCCCAGGAACTCGGTAATGAGATTATGCTTAGTTTCAGGGAAAGTGAGGCTTTTGGCCCCGTACTTTCTTTTACAAAAGGAGGCAGCGACGCCGAACATTTTGCCAGAAACTTTTCTTCTCCCAACTTGGTTCTGGCCCCCATTGATCGACGGTGGTCCGAGGCGTTATTTACCTCCTCAAAAATTCACGAAAAATATATTGAAGAGGGCAAGGATGATTATGTGCGAAAAATTATTGCCGCGGGCCTAGGCTTCAGTCGATTATCCATGTCTTTTTCCAGTTTTTTCGTAAGTTCCAGCGAGTTTGTTTTTAAAGAATTTGAGGTTAATCCCTTTGTTTTTGATCCCTACGGTAAATTTATTGCCCTGGACGGGTATGCCGTTTTTAAGCCGCGTTCGGAATTTGAGGATTACGAAAACGACTACCCGTCCCCGTCTACCCTTTCGTCCTTTTTCCACCCCAATGGTATTGCCATAGCCGGGGTTAGCGGTAAAAACCCCGATAGTCCCGGGAATATCATTGCTGCAAACCTGTTGCGATCGGGAAGAAGAGATATTTACTGCGTGAATCCCAAGGGTGGAACGTTTGTCAATGACACGGGACATGCGACCATTTATCGCTCGGCCACGGAAATTAAAAAAAATATCGATCTTGTTATCGTGGCGGTACCAGCTTCCCGGACATTAATGGTTATCAGGGATTTTGCTAAACGCGGCGTTAAAGCGGTAATTCTTATTTCAGGCGGATTCAGCGAGGCCGGACAACACCTGGCAGTCGAAACGGAGATCCTCCGTATCGCCAGGGAAAATGGTATCCGTGTCATGGGCCCCAATTGCCTTGGTATCATCTATAACGGTTCGGAAAACGATTCTGATTTAAATACCTTTTTTATTCCTGAAAATAAATTTAGTGAAAACACCGGCAGCAATAGAAGTGTGGCGGTATTGAGCCAAAGCGGAGGCCTTGGCCTTACGGAGATTCATAACCTGCGACATGCGATTTCTCCAAAAGTTATCGTTAGTTACGGCAACCAACTTGACGTCGATCCCTCGGATCTTATTGATTATCTGGGTCGGGACTCGGATATCGATGTTATTGGTTGTTATATCGAGGGGTTTAAAGCGGGGGCGGGGGCCAGGTTCTTCAGGAGTGGTTGTAAATGTCCTAAGCCCGTCATTGTCTATAAAGCCGGGCGGACACGGGCGGGAAAAATGGCCACCGAATCGCATACAGCGTCCATTGCCGGAGAGTATGTAGTGGCGAAAGCGGCCATGAAACAGGCGGGGCTGGTGGTTGCCGATACAATGATAGATCATACCGAATTTATAAAAACATTTGCCCTGTTAAATAATTTTAAAGTGGGGGGGAACAGGGTAGCCATTATTGCCAACGCCGGGTATGAAAAAACCTATGGAGCCGATAACCTGCGCAGTCTTGCGGTGGCGGATTTTGAAAGGGCAACTGAAAAGAGGTTACGGCAAATATTACCCTCTTTAGTGACCGTCGAACCTCTGCTCGATCTGACTCCAATGGCGGATGATGCCATGTACGAACAATGTATCGATACTATTCTGGCCGATAAATATGTTGATGCGCTTATGATCTCCATCGTTCCCCATTCCGCGCTGATCCATACAACTGATAGCGAAATTGTTGCAAATGTAGATAATGTTGCAGCACGTATTGTTGAACTGGTCCCTAAACATAAAAAACCGGTGGTGGTGTCCGTCTGCGTTTCCCCCGGCGCCGATGCGGTTTATAATAAACTGAGCCAGATCCTTGATCAGGGGGGCGTGCCAACTTTTCTAACGGCAAATCGAGCCATGTTATGTCTGAATGAATTTATTCGTTATCATATGATTAGGCAAAAAGGTGATTTAAAAGAATGGCTTAAAGAGGATTGACCTGGGTAGTCCCCAGCCGTTTACCGATATGGGCGGATAAAAAAATAGTTTTGTAGCGGTTCGGGCCAAAATTATTCCCCGGCCGAGACCACTATTCGTTTGGGTTTTCCCCTTTTAAAGGCGTGGATATTTGCCGTTGTCTGATCGATTATTCGCTGCCTTGCCTCTTTGCTGGCCCAGGCAATATGGGGGGTAATAATGAGGTTTGGCAATTTCGCCTCCAGAAGAATATTTGAGTTTGTCGGGGGTTCGGTGCTGAGAACGTCGGTTGCACAACCGGCAATCCTGCCTGATTTAAGGGCGTCGACCAGGGCCTCTTCGTCGACGAGACCGCCTCTGGCACAATTAAGGAGAAATGCTGTCGGTTTCATGCGTGAAAAGGAATTTTTATCGATCAGGTTTCTGGTCTGGTCTGTGAGGGGGCAGTGCAGGGTGAGAACATCGAGTTGCGGGAGTATATCAAAAAGTGTGGGTCGGTCATCCGAGGGATTGCCGGGTCTGCGTATAAAAAGAGTTTGCATGGCAAAGGCTTCGGCGATGGTGGCGACCCTTCTGCCGAGGTTGCCCGAGCCCACGATGCCCATGGTTTTTCCCCTTAATTCGCTGATCGGATAGTCAAGAAAACAGAATTGATCGGATTGCTGCCAGCGCCCGTTTTGCACGGCATTATTGTAGGAAAGGAGGTTGTTGTGCAGGGCGATAAGGGAGCCGAACACGTGTTGCACAACTGAGTCGGTGCCGTATGCCTGGCAGTTGCAAACCGTTACTCCCAATTCTTTGGCGGCCTGCAGGTCGATTACGTCCGTACCGGTGGCGAGTATGCAGATAAGTCGGATTGACGGATTGTTGACCAGATGTTTTCGCTCAATGCGGACTTTATTGGTAATGATGGTTTCCGCCCCGCTGATCCTTTTGGCAACGTGTTGTGGGGGAGTAGTCGTGAATATTTGCAGGCCGTTGCATTCCTCTTTAAGGTTGTCAAGGTTGAGGTCATCGAGTCCTTTTAGGTCGAGTAGTACTGTTGCCATTATCTATTTTCTCCATTCGTTATTGTCAAAATATTATTCTCCTGGGTGGCGCATATTTCGAAATATCCATTTTCCCTAAATTTATCGGATTTTTCTATTGTTATCAATGGATTTGCAAAGGCAGTGTTTATATTGTAGAGATATGCGAAACATGGATAAAGGAAAATGTGAATATGATCATATTGATGCGCTGGGAAAACATCAGACCGAAGGTGTTATGTTTATGTCTGCTCTGTTTATGTCTGTTTGCCCTGGGGGGCTGTGACAAAAAACAGGTAACAGTCTACTATCCGCTAAATCAACTCGATGGGGATTATTATGATGACTCCATTGATAATGGCTATATTGCCAATGATGATATTCTTAACAGGCTCAAACAGTTTTATGGTCAATGGCGGGGGACAAGATATCGCAGCGGCAGTATGTCCCACGCGGGTGTGGATTGTTCCGGTTTCAGCTCGGTGACGTATAGACAGGTTTTCCGGATGGAATTACCGAGGACCACGGGTGAGCAGGCTAAACAGGGTGTGCATATAGCCAAAGAATCGCTTAAAGCTGGGGATCTGGTATTTTTTATTATAGGTTCCTGGCAAAAACATGTGGGTATCTACCTGGAAAATGATCTGTTTATGCATTCTTCCACCTCCAGGGGTGTTATGATTTCCAATCTCCGGGAATATTATTGGCAAAGGCATTACTGGACAGCCAGGCGTCTGCCTGTTCGTTGCCCGGAAAATATCACTAAATGGTGGTGATTCAGCTACTGCTCCTCTGTTTGACTGAAGGGGGCAAAACCTTGCTTGTGTAGGGAATCGATTAAGGCCTGGGGATTGTTTTTAAAAGTTCTTTCCACCGATGATTCTGATTCAAGGCTGTCTTTGTATGTGGTAATGGCGTTTTCCTGGGTCCAGCGGGTAAGATAGTAGATAACCAGGCTGGGCAGCTGGGTGAAAATTGATTCTTCCGGCAGTGGGTCGACAAAGGATGATTTGGCCAGTTTTTTCGCAGACAGGGTCTGACTTCTGTAAAAACTGTTTAAAAACATGAGTTCCGGCGGTAGAGCGGCCTTCATGCCTAACTTTCTCAACAGGTTAAGGAGAACGATAAGACACTTTCTGCCGATATTGGCAAGCCAGAAAGGGATATAAATTTCCCTGGGTGACTTCTGGTGCAGGTAGGATTTAATGGTAAGGATCAGGCTGGCCAGATCCACCGGGTTTTTGTCGACAAAATGATATGTTTTATTGCTGAATTCTGTGCGGTTTTCCAGCATATGGTGGATAAAATACGGTAGCTTTCGGGCATTACTGTAGGAGTGGAGGGTGTTCTTTTTGGTGAAAAGTACCGGCATTGATTCATCGGCAATGGAAAACAGCAAGCGATGAAAACCTTGTATTTTATGATCGTGGGCGCCGTAGACAATTGCCAACCGCACGCAGGAAAAATCAAGCCCTTCCCGGTCGGCCATGAGCTGCAGGGTTTTTTCCGCCATCAATTTTGATTTACTGTAGTTGTTTAGATCGGGGGTCAGGGGCCTGGTATCCTCTTCCTTGAGATTTTCTCCGGCGGGCAGGGTGGCGGCGGAGCTGATATGGATGTAAGGAATCTTCAGGGTGGCTGCGGCGCGGGCGAGATTAACGGGGCCGAGGTAGTTGACTTCGTACGCCAGTTGGCCGCTGGAACCCAGGTTTGCCATGGCCGCGTTAATAATAAAATCGGGTTTGACCTCGGTGAGATAACGGCGTATATCATCCTCCTGGCGAATGGAGAGCTTTTTGCTGCTTGGCGCGCGAATATCTACTGTTTTGGGGTGTTGCGTCTTGTAGTAGTTAACTATCGTGCCGCCGATAAGTCCGGAACCGCCAATCAGGACACCCGTTGTCTTTGTAGTCATCCGCACTCCATGGTTGAAAATCGTAATAGGTGTGGCGCCGGGCCACGGTTCTACCACACCTATTTAACGATATTATTAATTACCGTGTCGATGCGCAATATAAAAAACGGTTTTCGGCAAATTATTGTTCTTTTTTTATTTCCCTTACCGTTACATTTGCCAGGGTGGGCATTTTTACGCATCTTGATTTCCACAGCAATTCCATCCTGGCAAACCCTTCTTCGATGGTTTTGTCTTCGTCAATATCACTGTCCTGCCGGGTGTTTTCTTTTTCCGTTTCCATATCCCTTTCTGATTCCGATGTTATGGTTGTTTAAGTTGTTTGGCCCTTTAATCATCACTCTTAAGTATATCAGTAAAACCGTTGAGTTCTCCTCCCTGGAGACCGATATCCGCAAGTAGTGAGTCCAGGAGCGGTGCTTGACTTCTGTAACGAAGCGCACTGTTTACCAACTGGTCACTCAGGCTGGAACCACTCCCTTTTTCTCCTCCGGTGTTGTTTTTGCCCTGGCCGGTGAGACCATCGACCTGAATAATTTTGATTCCGTCAATATGTTCCATCGGCTTAACGCTCTCTTTAATAATATCCGGCAGGGATTTGATAAGTTCCATTCTGATCTGCATGGCTATCTGTTCAGCGGACAGCATATTCTGAGCTTCGTTAATTGCTTTTTTACCGTCCGCATCTATCTTGTAACGCACTTCCGCCGCCGCAGCCTTTAATTTTTCGGCCTCGGCGAGGCCATTGGCCCTTATCTGTTCTTTCTCCGCCTCCGCTTCCGCCAGGGTTTTAACCGATTCAGCTTTATCCTTGGCCGCCATTTTATCTGCTTCTGCGGCAACTTTTATGGCAATTGCATCTTTTTCCGCCTTTTGCCGGGCTTCAACCAGTTCTACGGCCTTGATCCGTTCAGCTTCTTCGGTGGCCTGAACGGTGATAACTCTTTCAGCTTCACGAACCGCATTGGCTCTAGCCTTATCGGCTTCAGCCTCGGACAGCGATTTGTCTTTTGATTTTTCGGCAATGGCGATGGCTTTATCCTGGTTGGCGAGTTCTATGGTCTTTTGCTGGTCAATACTGGCCGTTTCCACGGCCTTATTCTTACCAATCTCTTTTTCTCTGATAATTTGTTCTTTGAGGATATTGTCGGTTTCCACGGTTTGATCGGCGGCGATTTTTGATACCTGCACCTGTTTTTCAGCTTCAATCTGTGCCTGTTCGGCCTGTTGCTGTTTCAACGCCTTTTCCTGGGCGATTTCAGTTGACTGGTTGGCCCGACGGATTTCAAGTTCTCTTTCCTGGGAGAGTTCTGCGTACTCTTTTTCCCTGGCAATTTCCAGTTGGATTCGTTTCGCCTCAAGGTTTTTCTTCTCGATGGCCACCTGGGTGTCTCTTTCGATGTCATTACGAATTTTTCTTCTTTCTTCAATTTCATTGGTGAGCTTGGTTAAGCCTTCGGCATCAAAAGCGTTGTCAGGGTTAAAATAGTCCTTGCTGGTCTGATCCATGCCAGTGAGGGACACCGCCTCCAGCTCTAGACCGTTTTTAAGTAGATCTTCGGATACGGCTGCCTGGACCTTTGTTACAAACTCGACCCGTTGTTCATGTAGTTCTTCCATGGCCATTTCGGCGGCAACGGCACGCAATGAATCAACAAATTTCCCTTCAATAAGGTCTTTTAACTCCATGGGGATCATTGTTTTCTGGCCAAGTGTCTGGGCGGCATTGGCGATGGATTCCTCCGTGGGTTTTACCCGGACATAGAACTCTGCAGCCACATCAACCCGCATCCTATCTTTGGTAATAAGGGCCTGTTGATTTTCTCTTTTTACTTCGAGTCGCAGGGTGTTCATATTGACCGGAATTATTTCATGGAGTACGGGCAGCACAATTGCACCTCCGTTCATGATAACCTGCTGCCCCCTGAATCCGGTGCGGACAAAGGATACTTCCTTTGAGGATCGTTTATAGAGGCGGGCTAATACAAATCCCATGGCCATCATGGCCACCAGGATAATTCCAACATTGATAGAAATCATAACAATCTTGTCCATAACCGGCGTGTTCTCCTTTTGTTGTACCTAAACCAAAGTGGGTTATAATGAATTCTGTTAAAATCGGTATATTTTGTCGTTTCAGTCCGTCATGGCGCTGTTGTCGGCGGCTATTACAGTGTAAACAGCACCTTTATTGCGGACGATTAGTACTTTTTCACCCTGGTCAAACCTATCTGCGGGGCTGTCGGGTTCAACGAGGATGTAATGAGTCTGGCCGTATTTATCTCTTAATTTGGCCTGGGCTGGTTTCCCGGTGGCGGCGGTGCCGAGTGTAATTGTGGCAACCATGCCTCCAAAACTGCTTTCAGAGACCACGTAGGTCTCGTCCTTGGGCATATACTTGGCGAGGAGGCCACCGCAGAAACGCATAATTGGTATGGATGCAAAAATTGCCGAAATCACGGCAATAAACGTGGGAAGAGTAGTCCCGGTAATGGAAATAACAATAAACTGGATGGTGAGACCACTGAGGCCAAAACCCGTTAAAAATACGATAAAAAGCATAATCACGGGGACTTCACCGATTCTAAACCAGGTTAAAAGCTTGGTGAGTGAATCCACCGGTCCGCCGATATCGCCGATGTCCCCGTCCACATCGACATCAATATCGATATCGGCATCAAATTCCGGCAGGAGCGAATCCACCATCTCCGAAAGCCCCATACCCATGCTGGTCGATAGAATTTCTATCAGGGTAAAGGTCAGCATAACTGCCAAGGATGTGACAAAGGGGGTGTTGGCGGGTGCTAAGAGAAAATCCATCATCCTTTTCTTTCCTGTCTGTTTTTGATGGCCGCCAACCTTTCCTGGATTCTGTTTTTACGTGATAAATCCTCAAGCTCACCCATGGCCGCGGCGTCTTTACGGGCCATTGCCGAAGTCGCCGCGGCCATACCGCTGGAATTTTCCAGGACACGATTAAAGGCTGATTCGGCTTTATCGACTTTTCCGGGTATCGAGCTGCTGTTACTTCTGTTTGTGTTTTCCCCAAGTGTGACATGTTCTTTTCTGCTCTCTTTGAATAGCCTGAGCTCTTCTCTCATTTCTCCTTTTTTGCCTTTGAGGGCTGCGATATACCCTTCCAGCTCTTTTTCAGAATTACTTAGATCGGCTATTTGTGCCTCGAGAATGGGGATTTGTGCTTCAATATCAAGTTGTTGGGAAATCGCTACTTCAGCAAGATCATCCCGTTCCTGTTCGACGGCCAGCTCAATCTTTTCTGATAGTTCTTCACATTTGGAGTTAACCTGCATCAGCCTTGAGTTGGCCAGGTGTTTGTCGGCAAGAATCTTGCCGAGTTCGCTCCTTACATCTTCAATGGCGTCGTCAATTTCCCCCAGGGCCTGTTCCATTACAGCCTCCGGAGCCATGTTTTCAACCGCGTCGATAAGGGCGTTAAAGGTGCCGCTTATAATTCTGCCGACCCTGCTGGTGATTTTTTCTTTCATTTTTACCCCTCCTTTGTTGGGGAAGATTGATCTATTATATTGATAATTTTAGCAAGTGAAGAAATGTGGCTCTTGAAAATATGTTGATTGTAGCTGGTGCTGTGACTGGATAATTCCTGGTGTAAAAGAGATTCGTAGAGTATGGCAACCCTGTCAACGGCACCCTGCTCGTACAGGCGTAATTCCTCCTCCGAGTCAATGTCTTCCGGTAATGAGGAAAGACAGTAGGCATAAAATTCCGGCAACCATTCGAGTATTCTTGCCAGCGGTTCGGAGCGGATATTCTTTTCAAATTCGACTTTTTTAATTTTCTCGGTAAGCGGTGTTACCCGCTCCTGTATGGCCTTGTAAATTCCGGGAAAATCCTGTGCATATTCCCTTTGCAGGCGGGCTTCCCGGATTATGGCCCGTAATTTGTCACTGGGAGTCCTGGCACCATCGATTTCCAGGAGGTTTAAAAATTCGGCATCTTCGGCACTGACACGGGCGCCTATCTGTATTTTTTTCATAACAAACCTCATTTGATTTCGTTTGCTATCTATAATACAGCAAAATGTTTTCATTTGCAAACAAATATATTTTTTCACACGCGTACTATGATTCAGATAACCTATCGTATATTCGCATCTTTTTCTAGTTTTTTCTCTGTTTGTTTTTTTCGGTTGGTAAATGGCTGCGGTTGCTGATTTCAACCGGTTTCCGTGTGGTTCAGGCCAAGTTACCATTGCGTAAGAGAAACTGTTTGAGTATGCTTTGCCCTGGAGCGGAATGGTTTGTACCTATCCCGAAAGGGGCAGCAGGATGGGAAGAAATTATTTACGCAGAACGATAAAAAATACATGCTGTAAGGTATGTTTTTTATCATATCCTGCGTGCAAGGCTTAGAAAATTACAATGGAAGAAGTGGTGATGGACGAACAAGAGCAAAGTATTATTGATCACCTAATGGTGATAACAGGTGATGTGGAAAGTCGTTGCGTTATTGTTGTCAATGGTACCGTTAATGGTTCCATAAAGGGAAAGGAATTACTGATCTCCGAGAACGGGAGTGTCTCGGGGGATGTGGAAGCCGAGGTATTAAGGTGCTCAGGGCGGATAGAAGGCAACGTGGTCACCCGTTCACTTATTCTTACCGAGACCGGTTGCCAGGTGGGAACGGTTGAGACAAAAGAACTTGAGGTTGCCCCCGGTGCGGTTCTGGACTGTGCCTTGCAAAGTGGCGCCGGGAAAGATCCGGGGGGAAGTGGGGGTAAATCGTTGGCAAAGAGGACAGGTTTTGACCTGTCGGAGTGTATTGTCGCATTTCAGGAAGAGCATAGATCCTGCTGTATGGATGTATCTTCATCGGAGCGTTGCGAACTGTTTAACCATATAGTCGATCTGTTGAAAAAGGATAAACCCCTTATAAAAGTGACCGGGGATGGAGGTAGTGGCAAATCGCAGCTTGTGCGAAAACTTAAGGAAAAATTATCAGATAATTACACGGTGTTACTGTTGGAAGATCAGGTTGGCGCGGTGGCGGCGCTGGTTGAAAGGGTGGCGGTGGATCTTGGTATTGATACCGGTGAACTGACTACGCAGGATTCAAAAATTGCGGCAATTGAGGAAATTGTTACAGAAAAAAGGAATACAGACCGGAAGATCGTTTTGCTTGTTGATGATGCCCAACTGATGTATCCGGCCACCATGGAAGGTATTATTCGTCTCTTGACTTCGGCCTACCAGGAAGAGAGGGGTGAGGGACTGTTGCAAATGATTCTCTGTGGAACCGCGCAAATGGATGCACAGATGGTGGCGACCACCATCGAATATTTTGAGGATGAAACCAACTGCCAGCTTTCCCTTGAGCCTCTGAACATTAAGGATACCGCCGATTATATCAGGTATTGCCTGCAATGTGCGACAAAAGGGAGTGAATCGGATTGTGCCTCGTTGTTTCAATACGAAACCATAAGAAAGATACATGTTGCCTCGGGGGGTAATATCGCGGCAATAAATAAATTGGCGGGCAGGGCGCTGCGGTCTGCCCATGCGGATGGTGCGGTTAGCGTGGCCCCCAATTTTTTGCATGATACCATCGTATGATAATTGGTTAAATCCCAAGGTTGGAACAGTATTTTGCACATCATTTTGTTGTTAAGTTAATGATATTGGGTTAAATCACGCACTTTTTCTAAAATCAGTGATTTAGGTTTTTTGTCCCTCGTCTGCTTAAATTAATTTTTAAAGGGTGGCTAAAATTATCGGCAGAAAATTTTATAGTTCAACTGCTAATTTTGGTAATTGTCCACCATCACCGCTGATTATTCATCCTATTATCTAGTGTCTGTCCATAAATGGCTATTTCCCCCTAACTCTTCGTTGCTTTCAGAATTTAATCCTCCGATAAAGCGAGGTACGAGACATCGAGATATCGCATATATGCC
>CAZQOD010000083.1:0-15431 GCA_964594945.1 uncultured Desulfopila sp. | reverse complement strand
GAGCACAGGATTCCTAATCCTGGTGTCGCGCGTTCGAATCGCGCCGAGGGTACCAGTAGATATCAAGCGCTTGCAGTTTTTGCTGTAAGTGCTTTTTTGTTTGTGTGTTACTTTGTATGAAAGTGTCTTCACTCATGAGTCGTTTTCATTTGTTGTAATATGTAATACTTGTCTGGCTATGGATTGTCAGGTAAAGTTGTGCAAATTGTAATTTCCCGGTTAAATAAAATAGTTAATGACATAAGATACCGATATTCAAAATGGAATTATTTAAAATTGATCAGCGTACCTGTCTTCAGGATGGAATTTGTGCCGAGGTCTGTCCTTCAAAAATCATATTTTTTCAAAAGGGTGGATATCCCAGGCCACTTGCCGGGTTGGAAAGTCAGTGTATAAAATGTGGCCACTGTGTTGCCGCGTGTCCGAGCGGCAGTTTCTCCCATAAAAATATTGATATTGAGCAGTGTCCCCCGGTGCAAAGAGAGTTGCAGTTATCGCCTGAACATTGTGAACATTTTTTGCGGTCCCGCCGTTCCATAAGGGTTTATAAAGAAAAAAGCGTAGAAAAGAGCAAGATTAACAGGTTGATCGAGATTGGACGTTACGCCCCGTCTGGACGTAATTCCCAGGATACTGAATGGCTGGTATTGGCCAACCGGGATGAAATTAAGCGTATTGCCGGACTTGTCATAGACTGGATGCACTGGATGTTGGATAATAACGAAGAAGAGGCTATATCAATGCATCTGGAGAAGGTGATTGGACGCTGGAACGATGGCATGGATATTGTTTTCAGAGGGGCGCCGGTTGTTATTGTGGGTCACGCCGCCATGGATAATCATCGTGCCCAGACCAGTTGCACCCTGGCCCTTTCCTACCTGGAGTTGGCCGCCGCCAGTCTGGGACTGGGCTGTTGCTGGGCCGGGTATTTTAGTCGGGCCGCCGCCGCTTTTTTACCCCTTGTCGATGCGTTAGCTTTACCCGGAGATCATCGCAGTTTCGCCGGTATGATGCTGGGTTATCCCAGGTATAAATACCATAGATTGGTAATGCGCAATTCTCCTGCAATAACGTGGCGTTTTTAGTGCCTTACTCCATAAAACCTGTAAAGAAAAACAAGAAAATAAAGGTAATGTTCAACTTAACGGGTTCATAACGGAAACAAGGCACTTACTTGCAGCTTGTTTGCGTTAGGCGGTATTGTTCGGGTGATGGTTTCGATAAATTTAAGATAACGGTTGGGCAACGTTCGCCGCGGAGAAGTTACCAGGTAAAAAGATCTCTTCATGGTCAAACCGCTGACGCGAATTTGTTTGACGGTGCCGCTGGTTATTTCATCTTTTATGGCGTAGTCCGATATTACAGAGACTCCCAGTCCGGATTTAATCGCTTCCTTAACCGCCGCACTGGAGCCGAGGGTCGCGCAGATATTGAGCTGATCGAGGCGATGACCTTTTTCGTTTAGAAATGTTGCAATGTTTTTTCGGGTGCCGGACCCCTTTTCCCGCATAATAAAAGGGAGCGCGCGCAGTTGGGCCAGTGATATCGTCGAGGGAATATTGAATTTTTTCGGCACCGCGAGAATAAGTTCATCACTGTCCACGGCCCGGTAATCAACTTCGCCTTTGTTTATCTTTGCGCCGACCACACCGACCAGTAATTTATGGGATGCGACCTCGGTTACGATCCTGCTCGAATCGTCGATTGTAATTTCAAAAGATATATCGGGGTGGTCTCTTTTAAAAGCGGCGGCAATCTGGGGCAGGATATATGTGCCCGGGATTGTACTTGCGCCTATTATAAGTTCCCCGGCCACGCTCGAATTTATGGTCGATACGTCTTCTTCGAGGCGGTGTATCTCTTCGAGGATGGCCACGGCCCGTGGGTAGAGCAGCTCCGCCTTTTCCGTCGCCAGGATTGATCTGCCCAGCCTGTCGAAAAGTTTGCACGTGAGGTGTAGTTCCAGGTTACGGATATTTTCACTGATGGTCGGCTGGCTGGTGTAGAGTAGTTCCGCCGCCTTGGTGAAGCTCCCAGTTTCATAGACTTTGACGAATATTTTCAGGTGACGTGTTTCGATGGTCTAACTCCCTTGTTACGGTTTATTCGTTGTTTAGAAAAAGTGGTGTTGAGAGGTATCTTTCACCGGTATCGGGGAGAATAACAACAATGACCTTACCTTTGTTTTCGTGACGTCCACCGAGCAAGAGAGCGGCATGGGCCGCAGCACCGCTGGATATCCCGCAGAGAATGCCTTCGCTTGTCGCTAGTTTCCGCGCGGTGAGAAAGGCCTTTTCGTCGCTGACGGTGATCACTTCATCGATAATTTTTTCGTTTAAAATGGTGGGTATAAATCCGGCACCGATTCCCTGGATCTTGTGGGGACCGGCTTTTCCGCCCGATAGAACCGGCGAGTTTTCTGGTTCCACGGCGACAATGCGTATAGCCGGGTTTTTCTCCTTGAGCACCTCTGCTACTCCGGTTATGGTGCCCCCTGTGCCTACGCCTGCCACAAAGATATCAACCATGCCGTCACTATCCCGCCAAATCTCCTCGGCTGTGGTCAGTCGGTGGATTTCGGGGTTTGCCGGATTGGTGAATTGATTGGGAATATAACTGTTGTCCGTTTCGTCGTGGAGCTGTTCGGCCCGTTTGATGGCTCCGTTCATACCGTTTGTTGCCGGGGTGAGCACAAGTTTGGCCCCCAGGTGTTTCAGAAGCTTACGGCGCTCAATGCTCATGCTTTCCGGCATGGTGAGGATGAGACTCAGGTTCTTCTCGGCACAGACCGCGGCAAGACCCAGGCCGGTGTTGCCGCTGGTGGGCTCTATAATGGTCGTTTGCTCGTTAATAAGCCCCTTTTCCTGTGCCGTCTCTATCATCGCCGCGGCAATACGGCATTTAACACTGCCCATGGGATTTCTCGATTCCTGCTTGCACAGTATGGTGGCGCAACAATCGGCCGAGAAAGTTGAAGTGGTTAAAAGCGGTGTATTACCAATGCTTTGCAGGATATTTACCGGCATAATAACTCCTTTTTTATCCCGATATTAACGGGGTTGGGAATAGATTAATTCCGGGCGTTTAAGGAGTACCTTGGTGGTACCGGCAACGCTCTCCGTGAGCCATATATTGCCGCCGATGGTGGCCCCTTTGCCGATTACGGTTTTGCCACCGAGTATGGTGGTATTGGCGTAGATGATTACGTTATCTTCAATGGTGGGGTGTCGTTTAATATTACGCATTTTGGCCCCGGCGTCCCTGGGCAGTGACAGGGCCCCGAGGGTTACCCCCTGGTAGAGACGTACATTTTTACCGATTACGGTCGTTTCACCGATCACGACCCCTGTGCCATGGTCGATAAAAAAACCTGGGCCAATGGTGGCGCCGGGGTGGATATCGATACCCGTCTGGCTATGGCCGTATTCCGTCATAATCCGGGGAATTATGGGAACGCCAAGGAGATATAGTTCGTGGGCGAGTCGGAAGATCTGGGTGGCCAGCAGCCCGGGGTAACAGAAAATAATTTCATCCGGGTTTTTCGTTGCCGGATCGCCTTCGAGTGCGGCTCGAATATCGGTGGCAAGTATTGAGGCAACACTTGGTAATGATTCAATAAAGGCTAGGGCTATTTGATGGCTCCTCGTTTCGCAGTTGCTGCATGGCAGGTTGTTTCTCCGGCAATCGTGGCGGATGGCCATGGTAATCTGTTCGGCGACTTTATCGTAGAGGTCGGTGGTCTGTTTGCCGATGTAATATTCCAGGTTGGAGGCGTGCAGCTTAGTTCTGGTAAAATAACCGGGAAAGAGAATACGCCTGGCCTGTTGGACAATGGCGATAACTTTCTCCTGGGAGGGAATGGAAATGGGGCTGATATGTTCATAACATTCCTTACTGTTCCAGGACGATAGAAGTTCCTTCACTACTTTGGGTACCTTGTTATGCTGGCCGTCACTGCTTGTGCGATGGTCGCAGATCGTTTCAAAAGGGTTGTTGTCAACGGATTTAATTTGTGGAGCCATTGTCTCTATTGTCCTGTGGGGTGATGGAGCTGTTTTTTTCTATTATGTAGATGCCGTAGGTGGCCCGTAAGTCTTTACAGCAGCGCACCAGGCTGCCGTCGTTACCGGTTGCGTTGGTTTTGACTGCAAATTCCTTGATAATTGTGTATCCCACGTCCCTTGAGAATTTGCGAAAATCCTTCAGGGTGATGACCCGGATATTGGGCGAATCATACCATGAGTAGGGGAGTTGTTCACTCTTTGGCGCCATGCCCTTGAGCATTAGTTGCAGGCGGATGGCATAGTGGCTGAAATTTGGGAAACTGACGATTACCTGTTTGCCTATTCTGGCCAGGGAATAGAGGAGTCGGGCCGGTTCAAATACCTGTTGCAGGGTTTGGCTGAGTATAACGTAATCAAAACTTGCGTCCGGGTAATCGTCGACCTCCTGGTTGAGGTCGCCCTGTAATACACTGAGTCCTTTGCCGATACAGTGGGCCGCTTTTTCCTTGTCCTGCTCGATGCCAGTGCCGATCACATTTTTATTGGCAACGAGCCAGGTCAACAGGTCTCCGTGGCCACAACCAAGATCGAGGACCCGGCTTCCGGGTTTGATTGTCGAGGCGATGATTTTTAGATCAAAGCGTATTGAGCAGTCCTTTGTTCCGTCAGGAGATGCCATCGAGAAACCCCTTGATTAGATTGGTTAAGCGTTGGTCCGGGATGAGAAAAGCGTCGTGGCCGCAGTCCGCTTCAATTTCACAAAAACTGACATCCTGACCGGACCGTTTAAGGGACTGAACAAGTTCCTTTGCCTGGTAGGTGGGATAGAGCCAGTCCGAGCTGTATGATACCACGAGATATTTGAGTCGCCTGGCTGTTTTTGCCAGGGGTTTGCCTATCTGTTCAACCACATCGAAATAATCGGCAGCTTTAGTAATATAGAGTACGGAGTTGGCGTCAAAACGATCGACAAATTTATGACCCTGATAATGCAGATAGCTTTCGACCTGGAAGTCACCGTTGAAGCCAAAGGAGAATTCGTTGCTGTTTTGTAGTCTTCTCCCGAATTTACGGCGCATGGCCTCGTCGGATAAATATGTTACATGGCCGATCATTCGGGCCACAGCCAAACCCATATCCGGTTTCTGTCCGCTGTAATAGTTACCATGCTTCCAGTTGGGATCAGCCATAATTGCCTGTCTGGCAATTTCATTGAAGGCAATGGCCAAGGCGGAATGGCGCATGGTTGTGGCAATGGGCAGGGCTGCACGTATCATTTCGGGGAAGCGTACACACCATTCGAGGACCTGCATGCCACCCACCGATCCGCCTATTACGGCGTGGAGCTGCGAGATACCCAGGAAATTCACCAGTATTTTCTGGGTCTCCACCATGTCGCCGATGGTCATCATCGGAAAATTAAGGCCATAGGGCTGTCCCGTCGCCGGGTCAATGGAGCCGGGCCCGGTGGACCCCATGCAGCTGCCGAGAATATTTGGGCATATCACAAAATAATTATCGGTGTCAATGCCTTTGCCGGGGCCGATCATAAAGTCCCACCACCCCGGCTTATCATTATTTCCGCTCGACTCGTAGTATCCGGCGGCGTGGGAGTCACCCGAAAAGGCGTGGGTAAGCAGGATTGCGTTATCACCCTTGTCGTTTAGTCTGCCGTAGGTTTCGTAGGCGATGGTGATGGGGCCAAGCTCGGCGCCACTTTCCAGTGTCATTTTCGATGGTGGTTTGGCAAAGGTATGATATTTTTTTTCTACAATTCCCAGTGAATGGCAGGAGTGTTCGTTTGTAATTGTCATTACTGTCTGTAACTAAGTTGGTGGATGTTATAACTTTTCTGCCTTGGCCAGGGCCTGTTCCATATCTTCTATAATATCGTCAAGATGTTCAATTCCCACGGAAAGCCGTATCATATCCTCCCTTATCCCCGTGTTGTTGAGTTGCTCGGGTGACAGTTGGGAGTGGGTGGTGGAGGCGGGATGGATAGCCAGGCTCTTTGCGTCACCGACATTGGCCAGGTGGGAGATCAGGCGCATGGCGTTGATAAATTTTTTCGCGGATTTAAAGCCGCCCTTAAGGCCAAACACTACCATTGCGCCAAAGCCGTTACGCAGGTATTTCCCGGCGATATTACTGCCCGGCGAGCCGTCTAAACCGGGGTAATGAACCCAGGCAACATGTCGATTTTCCGCTAGCCATTTGGCGACAGCTGCGGCGTTGCTACAATGCTTTTCCATGCGCAGACTTAAGGTTTCAATACCTTGGAGGATTGCCCAGCAGTTATCAGGACTTATGCAGGCGCCGAGGTTTCGTAAAGGTACGAGTCGCATCCGCAAGGCAAAGGCGACCGGGTTGAGATCCCCAAGATCGTGGGCGTAGCGCAGACCATGGTAGGATGCATCTGGTGTATTGTATAGGGTGAATTTGGGATCCCGCCAATCAAAGGAACCGCTGTCGACGACGATACCACCGATGGAGGTGCCGTGGCCGCCGATCCACTTTGTCAGTGAGTGAATCACGATATCGGCACCATGGTCGATGGGTCTGAAAATACTTGGTGGCGTAAAGGTTGAATCCACGATCAGCGGCAGATTATATTTCCGGGCAAGTCGCGAGAGTTTTTCCATATCAAGCATATTCAAGGACGGGTTACCCAGGGTCTCACCGTAAATTACCCTGGTCCTTTCGTTTATGGCATTTTCAAACGCTTTATCGTCGTCCTGATTCACCAGCCGTGCTTTTATACCCAGTTGTGGCAGGATGGAGGTGAACTGGGTATATGTACCGCCGTACAGATTGTTGGTCGAAAGTACTTCATCACCGTGATCACATATATTTATTATGGTATAAAAGACGGCGGAGGTACCTGAAGCGAGGGCCAGTGCCGCGGCGCCGCCCTCCATTTGAGCCATCCGTTGTTCGAGGATATCCTGGGTCGGATTACCGAGGCGGGTGTAGATGTTGCCCGCTTCTTTCAAGGCAAAGAGATTTGCGGCGTGTTCGGTATCCTTAAACATATAGGCTGCGGTTCGGTGGATGGGAACCGCCCTGGAGAGGGTGGCCGCATCGACGGCCTGGCCCGCGTGGATGGCGAGTGTCTCAAATTTCATAAATTTTTCTCCTTTTTTAAGCGGGCTATAAAGTTGCGCAGGGGTGTACCGTCGGTGGATTTGGCATTCGGATTGAACTTTAATATTTCCTGCCATGCCAGTAGAGCCTGCCGTGGTTTGTCGAGGTCGTAGAGAAGGACAATACCCTTGTTAAAACGGGCCGGCTGGTGGTTGGAATCAAGTTTTATCGCCTTATCAAAAGAGGCAACGGCCTTTTCGGGTTGTTTGTTTTTCCGATACATTACGCCCAGGTCGGTGAGCAGGTCGGCATTTGCCGGGACTATTGCCATGGACTTTGTATAGGCGGTGATTGCCTTCTGGGGCTGGTTCGTGTCGTAGTAGAGATGGCCGAGTTGCAGCCATGCCTGGTCGTTATTCGGATGACTGGTAACCTCTGTTTCCAGGTTGAGAATGGCCTGTTGCACCTCATTAATACGGGGCTGTTCTGCTGTTTTTTCCACGCTTGTTCTCAGGGGTGGAGGAGACTTATAGAGGGTAAAAGTGATTCCTGCTAAAAAACCAACAATAAAAACAAGCAGATATGAAATAAACGGTAAATTTCTTTTGCGTTGCACGGTTGTAGATGATGGAGCTGTTTTGTTTTTTGTCATATCTCCTCGCAGATTAAAGTTTCTCTTCACTATATACCACTATGTGGCATGGCGGGCAACGGGTTTTTCCAGCTGACGGTTGTGGAATTCAGATAGAAAATATATCTATTCTGGGTTTTTGTCCAGTCTCGGCTGGATAGACATTAAGTAACCAGTATGGTTGGAGCAAATTCTCAGACCACAGCCACAACGAACAATGAAAGTGACTTAAGAGTGAAGGCATTTTTATATAAACCAGCATGACTGGAGTAAATTCTCAGGCCACAGTCACAATGAACAATGAAAGCTACCCAGGAGTGAAGGCACTTTTATATAAAATCGTTGCGGTTAACCGGCTTGACCTTCGTTTAAAATTTTAGTATTTACTTGGCTGAAACGGCTTGCTCCGGTTCATGCTGTTCGGATCGGATATTTATATAACGGTTAGGTTTTAAATGAAAAAAGGGATTGCAGATTGATGATAATCTGTAATCCCTTTGAAATTGCTGGAGGCGGCGATCGGAGTCGAACCGATGAATAATGGTTTTGCAGACCACTGCCTTAGCCACTTGGCTACGCCGCCGTACTCGAAGGACATCTTTATACCATAGATAAAGTTTTTGACAAGGAAAATATTCTCCAATGGCTACGACTATTGATTCGCAGGTGAGTATTAATAAGGAAGAGTTGAGTAGGCTGGAAAAAACACTTAATTATCGGTTTACTAACTTGAGATTACTGCATAAATCACTTATACACTCCTCCTATGCGTTTGAACATTCCCGGGGCGGTAAGGATAATGAAAAACTTGAATTCCTGGGTGATGCGGTGTTGGATTTGGTGATCGGTCATATTCTCTTTAAACGTTACGATTCGATGCGTGAAGGGGAGTTGACCCGCTTGCGCTCGGCGCTGGTTAACGAACACCATCTGGCCAAAATGGCGCGGGAAATTAATCTTGGCGATTATATCTTCCTGGGTAAAGGAGAAGAGGCATCCCACGGCAGAGATAAATCATCAATCCTCTCCTGTGCCTATGAAGCGGTTATCGGTGCGATTTTTGAGGATGGCGGATACAGTGCCGTTTGCGAGGTGGTGGAACGTTTATTTCTTCCCGATATCGAGGGGAAAAAAGAGGCCCTGCTGGTGGCCGATGCCAAAAGCCGTCTGCAGGAAGAACTGCAGGATAAATTTAATGAGGCGCCTGTCTATGTAACCGATCTTGAAGAGGGACCAGCCCACCAGAGGGTCTTTACCATCTCGGCAACGTTTCGGGGTGAGGTTTTGGGTGTGGGACGGGCCAAGTCAAAAAAAGAGGCAGAGCAGAAGGCGGCGGCGGAGGGTCTGAAGAAAATTGCCGCCGGTAAAGCCGGATTGTAGCGATGCTCGTTATTCCCATCTTTATTCCCCAGCGCGGTTGTCCGCACCAGTGTCTGTTTTGCAATCAGGAAAAAATTACGGGGGTCATGGGCCGCCCCCCGACAGAGGGCAGGGTCGATGCCGTAATTAAGGAGTGGTTGCGGAGGAGTCCCGGCCATGATGAGGTCCAGGTCGCCTTTTTTGGGGGTTCTTTTACCTGTTTGCCCGTTTTGGAACAGAGGGAACTGCTGGCGGCCGTTCAACCCTATATTGAGGCAAAGAGGGTGGACTGTATTCGACTTTCCACGCGCCCAGACTGTATCGATACGCAAATTATTTCGTTGTTGCAGGAGTATAGGGTGAAGATTGTCGAGCTCGGTGCCCAGTCCATGACGGACAAGGTATTGCAACTGTCGAGGAGGGGGCATGACAGTGAGCGGATTATTCGGGCCTTTACCATATTGCGGGAAAATAATATTGAGGTGGGTTTGCAGCTGATGCCCGGTTTGCCGGGTGAGAACCGCAGCTCTTTTCTGGCGGGCATAAAAAAGATTGTGGCAATGGCGCCGGATTTTGTTCGCCTCTATCCGGTGCTGGTCTTGGAGAACTCTGCGCTGGCGCAAATGTATGCGCAGAAAAAATATAGGCCACTCAGCCTGACCCGTGCGTTGGCACTGACGGCCAGGAGTTATCAGATCCTGGCGGCCGCCGGGATTCCCGTGGTGCGGATGGGTTTGCAGCCCACCGACACACTGGAAAAAAATATTGTTGCCGGTCCCTACCATCCCGCCTTTGGCGAACTGGTTTTATCGAGGATCTGGTTTAAAAGGATAAGGGCGAGAATGGCCCGGTTGCAACCCGGAGAAAAGTTGCTTATCCGTATTTCGAACAGGGATCAGTCTGCGGTGCGCGGCATGGGTAAAAAAAATATAAAAAGATGGGATGAACTCGGCTTCGCCGGGCGATTCACCATTGCTTCAGATACAACAATGGCACGGGGAACTATAGAGTATGCTGTCGATTAATCATCTGGATATCCGCCATGGCGATAAACATCTCTTCGATGATGTTTCCGTGCAGGTCCACAGGGGCAATCGCATCGGTCTGATCGGTGTGAACGGTGCCGGTAAATCCACCCTTTTGAAAATCATGGCCGGTGTGTCGGCAACGGATGACGGGGTTGTCTCCCGGCCAAAACATTTTTCCATCGGTTACCTGCCCCAGGAGTCGGAGGAGTTTTTTTCCGACCGTACCCTTTACCAGGAGGCTGAAAGCGCATTTGCACCCCTGTTGGCTCTGCAGCAAGAGATTGAAGAACTCCACGACAAAATAAATGTAACGGAACCAACTGCAAAGGAATTCCAGACCCTTCTCCACCGCCAGGGGGAAATACAGTTGCAGTTGGAGGGGAGTGATCTCTACGCTATCGGCGGCAAAATAGAAAAGGTACTCCTTGGCCTGGGTTTTTGCCGGGGGGATATGGATAGAGACGTGTCTTCTTTTTCCGGTGGCTGGCAGATGCGGTTGCATCTGGCGAAAATGTTGCTGGAAGACCCTTCGCTGATGCTCCTTGACGAGCCGACGAATCACCTGGACCTGGACTCTCTGACCTGGGTGGAAAATTTCCTAAAAAACTGTAAAGGGGCCATGGTGATTATCTCCCATGACAGAACCTTTCTCGATAAGGTAACGGATCTTACGTGGGAAATCAGTCTGGGGCGGATTGAAACCTACAGAGGTAATTACAGTTATTATGTGCGGGAAAAGGCGGAAAGGAGGGCAATTGAAAAGGCCGCCTTTGACAACCAGCAGGCAAAAATCAGGCAGACCCAGCGTTTTGTAGAGCGTTTCAGGGCCAAATCCACCAAGGCAAAACAGGTTCAGAGCAGGGTAAAACAGCTGGAAAAAATGGATATTATCCAGTTATCAGAAAATGAGAGGCAGGTGCGATTTACCTTTCCCCCCGCACCACCGTCCGGACGTGATGTACTGTTGGTGGAAGATCTTAGCAAGAGTTACGGTGAGAAACACGTTTTTTCCGGTGCGGATTTGTTGTTTAGTCGTGGTGATAAAGTGGCTGTAGTTGGTGTCAACGGTGCCGGGAAATCAACCTTTTTAAAAATCTTGGCTGGACGGATTGACCATGATTCCGGGCGAATAAAGCTGGGTGCTAATGTGAAGATGTCATATTTCGGTCAGCACCAGGCCCGGGAGCTTGCCCCCGGGCTCACGGTTTTACAAACCATGGCCCTGGCCGGCGAAGAGATGACGGTTACCCGTACCCGCTCCCTCCTCGGGGCCTTTCTCTTCCGTGGAGATGATGTGGAAAAGAAGGTTTCAGTCCTTTCCGGGGGAGAAAAGAGCAGGCTTGCCCTTGCGAAGATGATAGCTGTCCCCGCAAACCTTATGTTACTCGATGAGCCGACAAACCATCTTGATATGGGGTCCCAGGAGGTACTGCAGGAAGCGATGTCCCAATATGACGGTACCATTGTCGTGGTTTCCCATAACCGTTTTTTCCTTGATAGTTTTATTAACAGGGTGCTGGAGGTCAAGGACGGAAAGATTACCGTATATGAAGGGAGTGTTGCCGAATACCTGGGAAAACAGAAGGTTTTGCAGGAAAACGCGGAAAAGGACAGACAAAACGGAGGAAAACGGCCGGGCGGGAAGAGCGCTGAGAAGGGTGAGAGCCGCAGGGATAGAAAAAAGATAGAAGCTGTAAGGCGGCAGGAACGTAGTAAAAAGGTCGGGCGTTGGCGCAAACAATTAACGGAGGCGGAAAAGAAGATAGAATATCTTGAAGTAAAAAAAGAAAAGCTTGAAACGTTGATGGCCGACCCTGAACTTTATTCCGACGAAAAGAATTGGGCCACTACCAGTAAAGATTACGACGATTGCAAGAGACGATTGGAGCGTTGGTATGATAAATGGGAGGAGGCTCAGTCCAGGATAGACGCAATTGATGAAGAGTTGTCCCAGTGCTGGGGGAATAATTAATTTTGTTTATTGTCGATTAATTAAGTTGTTTTAACGCTTAAAAAAAAATAAGCGTATCTACCATGGGTCAGTACCGTATCGCCCGCACCGTTTTTTTTAACGTTGTGGGCGGTCTCTTTTATTTTCGCAGGCCAGGGCGTGGTAAATATTTTTTTGTTCCTTTACTGTAATATCGACAGTGTGATATGTTGATAATGGTGGTTGGTCGAGGTTGTCGCGCAATTGTACAGAGATATTGCGGTGGTATCCCCCATATTTCGGTTTGGAAAGATGGCGCCTGAATTTTGCGATTGTTTCATTGAATGTGTTCCGTTGTAAATGATTTTAATCATTAAGGTCGGTTGGTGCTGTTGATGGCCCGCGTTCCAAGGGGTGAGACGGACGCCGATTCCAAACTTGCCAATTGCAAAAATTAGGTGTAATTAATTAATGGAGCTGTTTGCAGGGTAGGTGGGTTGTTGACAGTGAATGGCAGGTTTTCACATAATGAGAGGGGGTTGTGCGGGCGCATTTTTTACAGCATGTGGTATTTGAAGATCTTGCCGCCATTGAACCGTGGTTGCTACAAAGGGGATATTCACTTACGGGGACGCGTTTTTTTTCGTCCACCCTGTTGCCCGATCCCTCCGATATTGACTTTCTCATTGTCATGGGTGGGCCGATGTCTGTTAATGATGAGCGTCGCTTTCCTTGGCTGGTTGACGAAAAGAGATTTATCGGAAAGGTGATCGAAGTCGGTAAACCGGTACTTGGTATTTGCCTGGGGGCGCAACTCATAGCTTCGGCCCTGGGGGCTGAAGTTTATCCGAACGATGTTAAGGAAATCGGCTGGTTTCCTGTTGAGGGGGTGTCTTCCGACGGGGATTCCATCTTTAAATTTCCCGCGTCGTTTGATGTGTTCCATTGGCATGGAGAAACCTTTGATTTACCCGCCGGGGCGGTTCGTTTGGCCAAAAGCGCTGGTTGTCGGAACCAGGCCTTTCAACTGGGGATGAGGGTTATCGGGCTGCAGTTTCACCTTGAGGTAACGGTTGCCTCCACTGCAAATATCACGGTGAATTGCCGTGATGAGTTGGTGCCGTCAACGTTTATCCAGTCTGAAGACGAAATACTCGCGGCGACACATGATAAATATCGAATTGTTAATGGGGTGATGGCGGAAATACTCTCGTTTCTTACCACCTAAATTTTGTAATTGACGAAGCTGTTGCGATGGGATTGCCCCGGACAGGATTTAGGTACCATTTAAAGTGTTCCAGCGTGGGCGGATATGGAAAAAGATCAAAACATAGCCTTGCTGATAGATTGTGATAATGCCAGTTACCAGGCAATTGATGGTGTTTTGAATGAACTTGCCAAGTATGGTGTGACAAATATCCGTCGCGCCTACGGGAACTGGAAGACCCCACATCTAAAGGGATGGGAAGAGCAGCTTCACCCTTTTGCGATTCTTCCCATCCAGCAATTCGCCTATACCCAGGGTAAGAACGCCACCGATGCGGCCATGATTATCGATGCCATGGATTTGCTGTATACCCAAAATCTCGATGCCTTTGCCCTGTTGACAAGTGATAGTGATTTTACACCTCTGGTTATGCGTATTTTAACCAAGGGTATAAAGGTTTACGGTTTTGGTGAGAAGAAAACGCCGCTGCCCTTTGTTAATGCCTGCTCGCAGTTTATCTACACGGAACAACTTGTTGAATCGACAGAAAGTGACGAAGAACCAGTTGATTTTCCTTCTGATTTAAAAAAGACCCGTAATGAATTGCGGGGAGACACGGGCCTTGTCAAACTTCTCCGTAAGGCAACCGAACAGACCGCGGGTGAGGATGGTTGGTCGCATCTGGGACGGGTCGGGCAATATATTTCAAATACCACGTCCTTTTCCCCCATTAATTACGGTTTTAAAAAGCTCAGCGACCTTATTCGGGTAAGTGACCTGTTTGAGATTGATATGCGGAAAAATAATTCTGTTATGTACATAAGGGACAACCGTTGACTGTGGTTTTTAGCAGTTTGGCAAAACGGTTTTTTTGTTTTAGAGCATGGCTTGTGATATCGACCAAACAACAGTTTTGGTGAAATTGTCGGAAATCGGCTATCGTTGAAATCTGTTCCGAGGAACGCAACTGTCAGATAAATTAAAAATGTGAGTTTGCGATGAATGAAAAAGAACTGCAAAAACAGTTACAGACAAAAGTAAAAAAGAAGTTGGAACCCCTGTTTGCTCGCTATAAAATGGATTTCAGCGGGATTGACGCCACTTTGAAGTGGAAACCGATTGTCCTCATTATCGGTAACTACTCTTCCGGTAAATCAACCCTGATAAATGAGCTGGTGGGACAGGATATCCAGCGTACGGGGCAGGCGCCGACCGATGATTCTTTTACTATTATTACCTCGGATCCCGGTATTAAGGATGCGGAAATTCCCGGTTCTACCCTGGTGAATGATGAAAAATTACCGTTTCGGCATTTTAAGGCCTTTGGTGAAAAACTGATTTCCCATGTCTGTATGAAACAGGTTTCAAGTCCCATTCTTGAAAATATGGCGATTATTGACAGCCCGGGCATGCTCGATGCCACCAGTGAAAACGACCGTGGTTACGATTATATGCAGGTTTTAGGGGAATTTGCCAAAATGGCGGATCTCATTGTTTTGATGTTTGACCCCCATAAGGCCGGGACAATTAAGGAGTCCTACGACGCCATTCGCAATACCCTGCCCGAGAAATCTGGTGAGCATCGCATAGTATTTGTTATGAGCAGGATCGATGAATGTGATCATCTTAGTGATTTTACCAGGTCGTACGGAACACTTTGCTGGAACATGTCCCAGATGACCGGTCGCAAGGATATTCCCCATATCTACTTAACTTACGCACCCTCCGTTGTCGATCCGGCAACCGTGGCCGAGGGCTGGCCCCAGGAGCGTGACCAACTCATTGAAAAGATCAACCAGGCACCCGGTTTTCGGTTGAACCATATTTTGGAGGATATTGACCGACAGGTCAATGAGGTGCAGATTGTCGCCGAAGCGGTTTCTGAATTTATTAATCGTTGCAGAAAGGTATTTTGGAAATTTGCCAATATTACTGTGGGATTGGCGGTTGTATTGTTCCTTTTCGGCGATGTCCTGCTCAATAGTTTGATTGCCTTTCCGGAAAATACGTTGATCACCTCCATAAGAAACGGGGTGTTATCCCCCACGGTTTTTATTATTCCCGTGTTGTTTGCCGTTGCCACGCTGGTTATCGGTTTTTTAAGCTTTAGCAAAATCGCCTTTAAACAGCAGTTGAAAAAAAGTTTGGACAATAGCGCAGATCGGGTCGAACTGAAGAGCGATTACAG
>CAZQOD010000082.1:14211-15582 GCA_964594945.1 uncultured Desulfopila sp. | reverse complement strand
AATTTATCAAGCGCCTCGATTTAGTGCAAAATTGCTCATCCATGGACAGGCACTAACTAAATGACATTGAGGTTGAATTTTAAATTTGGTTTATATATTTCAACTTGACAAAAACTGTCTGTAACGTATATGATCCCGGTAGTGTATAAACAATAATAAATTTTGATCGAGGAAATAGAATGCAGGCGAATTCTCTCTCTCTACTACTATGGTTCCTAAACATGGGAACCGCGGCGGGTGTGGGGGAGATGTAGTCCAACTATTGAATTATATAAACCCTTCACAAGGCCACGGTTGCAGAACCGTGGCCTTTTTTGTTTTTTAAGGGATGTGCAAAGGAGAAAATAATGAATTCGGAATTGGTTAAAAAATATCGCCCACAGCCGATGGTGGATTTACCCACCCGTACATGGCCCGGTAAAACCATTATAAAGCCGCCGATTTGGTGCAGTGTTGATCTGCGAGATGGTAATCAGGCTTTAATCCATCCCATGGACCATGATAAAAAAATGGAGATGTTTAACCTTCTTCTTGCCATTGGTTTTAAGGAAATTGAGGTTGGATTTCCTGCGGCATCAAAGGTGGAATATGATTTTATACGGACTCTTATCCGGGATGATTTCGTTCCCGAAGATGTGATAATCCAAGTTCTTACCCAGGCCAAAAAAACATTAATAAAAGAAACTTTTGCCGCAGTTGAAGGAGCCCGTGAAGTTATTATGCATCTCTATAATTCAACTTCCGCCATGCAGCGACAGACGGTCTTCAACATGGGTCGTAAAGAGATTGTGGAATTGGCGGTTGTCGGGGCGAGGGCAGTGATTGATGAGGCCGATGCCTACCCCGCAACCCGGTTTAGATATGAGTATTCACCCGAGAGTTTCACCGGTACCGAATTGGAATTTGCCCTTGAAATATGTGAGGCGGTTAAGGAGGTTTGGCAACCGACTCCTGAAAACAAAATGATTATCAATCTGCCAGCAACCGTGGAAATGACATCACCCAATGTTTATGCCGATCGGATTGAATGGTTTTGTCAGAATATTTCGAACCGCGATTCCGTTATTATCAGTCTCCATGCCCATAATGACAGGGGATGTGCTGTTGCCGCGACTGAGCTTGCGATGATGGCCGGTGGTGAGCGGGTGGAAGGAACGCTTTTCGGCAATGGTGAGCGTACCGGAAATGTGGATCTTGTAACACTTGCCCTTAATATGTTTACCCAGGGGGTTGATCCTGAGCTTGATTTTTCCAATATTAACCGGGTAATTAATGTGTATAAACGATGTACAAAGCTGCCTGTTCATGCCCGCCATCCCTATGCCGGGGATCTTGTGTATACTGCATTTTCCGGTTCTCATCAGGATGCCA
>CAZQOD010000082.1:0-14201 GCA_964594945.1 uncultured Desulfopila sp. | reverse complement strand
CCCAGGTGGTTGATCCCAAATTAAATTTTGAAAATATGGACAATCTTGTCGCGGTTTATGAAAGAGTTTGTCGGATGGAGGTTCACCAGAGGCAACCGTATGCGGGGGAACTGGTTTATACCGCATTTTCCGGGTCCCATCAGGATGCGATTAACAAGGGAATGACAAGACATAAAAAAGAGAAAATGGATTTATGGGAGGTGCCGTATCTACCTATTGATCCGGCGGATGTTGGCAGAACATATGAAGAAGTAATAAGAATCAATAGCCAGTCAGGGAAGGGTGGGGCTGCGTATATTATAGAAGAATTCGGCTTTAAAATGCCGAAGAGCATGCATCCCGAATTTGGTGCAATTATACAGAAGATGACGGATGAGAGTGGAACCGAGTTGCAGCATCGGGAAATATTCGCTGCATTTTCCGAGGAATATCTTACTTCTGGCACGCCATATGCAATTGAATCATTCCATGTACAGAAAAGACATGTCGCTGCAAGCAGGGATGATTCTTTTGCCGATGTGCAGGCGGTGTTGCTTGTTAATGGTAAAATCAAGAAAATTGCGGCCACCGGTAACGGGCCCCTCGATGCTTTCTGTTCCGCTTTAAAGACGGAAATAACCGGGGATTTTCTTCTTAAAAAATATCATGAGCATGCGCTGGATAGTGGTTCCAGTTCCAAGGCGGCGGCGTATATATTGATCGAATATCCGGATGGCACAAGTCGCTGGGGTGTGGCTGTGGACACGGATATTATCATTGCCTCGGTTAAGGCCGTGTTGAGTAGTCTTAATAGAGCGAATATAACAGTTGGGAGTGGCAAGGGGACAACAACGAAACGGGAGGGAGTATAAAAAATATAGGTTATGATGCGGACCATTCCTGGGTTGCGATGACTTGTCCTTTTTTATGCTGGATTCATATTTTCGTTGATCTGTGATGCAGTTTGAAAAGGTGGGGTCGTAGCATAGTTATGACGGATGAAATTAGACTTATCTTGACGTTCTTACTTGCATTTTTTTCAACACTTTTTGTGTTGCCCAACCTTTCTCATATCGCCAACCGAATAGGATTGATAGATCGCCCCAATGAAAGGACCGTTCATACGATACCACGCCCTCTTGTGGGTGGTTTGGGTATCGTTATTTCAGCCACTTTCAGTGCCCTGTTGTTTGTACCGTTGCAGGGGTTGCGGGGATATTTCTCCGGCCTGGCCGTTTTGCTTCTTGTTGGTTTCTTTGATGATTTTCTTGAAATAGGCCATGGAAAAAAATTTTTGGCCCAGATTATTGCCACCTCTTTATTGATGTTTCTCAGTAAGGTGTACCTTTTGAACTTTGGTGATTTATTGGGGTTTGGCAATATTATGGTGAGCCCCCGTTGGCTCGTTTGGCTTATCACTATTTTTTGCGTGGTTGGGGTTACCAACGCGTTGAATATGATTGATGGTCTTGATGGTCTGGCGGGGGGCGTGTCTTTTATTTCCTTTTTAGCTTTTGCAGTCCTTGCCTCACTGACCGGCAAAGATTCTTTGATGCTTCTCAGTCTGGCTATTTCCGGAGCGGTTCTGGGTTTTTTGCACTATAATTGGGCGCCATCAGTTTTATTTATGGGGGATGCGGGCAGCCTTTGTCTAGGTTTTTCATTGTCTTTTATGGCCATTGCTTTAACACAGACAGGCGCGATGGTGGTTCGTCCGGTTGTTGTATTATTGGTACTTACGGTACCGATTGCTGACACCTTGACTGTGATGATCAAGAGGATATTGGCGGGAAATAACCCCTTTAAGCCTGATAAAACTCATCTCCATCACACTCTTGTTCTTGCAGGATTGGAGAACAGGCAGTCCGTATCAATTATTCTTATATTGTGTTTTATTTTTAGTTTAATCAGTGTGTTTGGCTTGTTGTATCATGTTCGTGAACCCATACTTTTTATGGTTTTCAGCTGTTATTTTATATTGAATTTTTTTTCGGAGACCATTGTCCGAAAATTTATGGATATCACTGTGACATTGAGAAGAAAAGAAAAACCTCAGCGTTGTCCAGTTGTTATCCATTCTTTTTTTAGAAGAATAGGACGGGCGAAAATTTTTCGGGGGGCCACTCGTTATCAGGTAGATACTGTAATATCGTGTGAAAATCACTCGCATGAAGACGGATTCTCGGGGAGTATAGTTAACCTTTCAAAGACCGGTTTTCTCGCTCGCATCAACTGTTTGGGTTTGTTTTGTAAGGAGTGTAACGTCACCATTAAATTCCCTGAAGATGCAGAGCTTGTGCTGCAGGAAGTTTCTGTTGAGCATTTATGGATGAATGAAGAGCATGATTGTCAGCTCCACGGATTTATGTTTGTGGATTTGTCTGAGGAACAGCGGAAGACAATTGCCTTGATGCTCGATTTTTTGGTCAGTAACAGTAAAAAGGTTTGAAAAACCGGAGCTCAAGTTCGCTAATCCGGAAAAACATTTTCCGATAAACAGGAATCAGTTGTTGGAGGAGGTGGATTAATCTGAAAATTTTTTGCCGGTGTTCGTTCTGGGGGGGTGAATGTAACTTAAATATTGCGGACAATACATGTGAACGATTCTTTTAAACCATTGTATAATAAAAGTATTGCGTAACTTAAATATAATTATTGTTTGTCTGCAACATGTTGTAATGACCAGATTTTTGGTGGACACCTGTCCTAACCCTTGCTTGGCATCAAACTATTTTCCTTCGATAAAGCAAGACATCGAGATATTAACTATGTATCTGTGGTAAAATTTATCGTGCGCTTTGTTTTCAAACCAGCCTAAGCAGGCCTGGAATTACCTCATCCCTGGTGCGTTTGGGATTTATTCTACCTAACTATTAGATATTATAAAATATAATATTTGCAGATAATGTGTGGTGCAGGTTTCGATACTACCCATATGGTTGTGTTAATTTTTCGAATAACCTGGATCTGAATCAAAATGATTATTCTTGTGCAGTTCCTGAATCGAATAGTTGCTGAGCAAAAGGCATAGAATTTGCATTAAATTACGTATGTAAACATGACTGTTGTGTTGTTAGGTCGTGTCGTGTAGTCTATAGTTTATCGGAGGTTGTTATGAAGAGGGTATTTATTGGATTGATCTTGACTGCTTTTGTTTGTTCTGTAGCGTATGCCGAGTGGCAGGTCGATTTTGAAAATAATTATATTAAAAAAGGTATTGCCCAGGCGGTGGTCGATGCCCTGAAAGAGGGGGCTGATCCCGATACGATAGTGGAAAAGGGTCTTGATCTTGAAGGGTTGAATCCGCAGAATCTTGTGATGGCCCTCTATTGTGCCGGGGTCAAGGGGCAGGATATTAGAGATGCGGCCGCCAATCACGATATTTCGGAGTTGGTTGTCACCGCAGGCTATAAAAAAAGCATAGCCGAATGCGGAGATGTGGTTGCTGATAGTCAGGCATATACTCCTGTGGCTATAAAGAGTTTTCCCGGCGGTCGTTCCTCCGGCTCAGGCGGTGGAACCTTCGCTAGTCCGTCCACATTTTAAAATTATACGTTAATTCAATCGGATATACCTTGCAATAGATCGTTAAAATGATTATTACGTGTAAACTGGTATTTGTTGTCGGGGTTGTTCTTTCCGTTCTCTCTAATTTTCTTTGTTTTGCAGGTTGAAAAAGTAGTATTTAGAAAACTATTTTTTAGCCCCGATAGATCGAAAGGGTTCGGGGTGAGTACCTTTAATAAATTATTTCCTTTTACAAAAAGCAGGGGAAATAGCAGTCGAGGTACTAAATTGCCTGGATGCATTGCATGATCTTTCGAACGATGCCAAAGGGGGGCAGGGTATGAAAGGGTTGGTTGTCAAAAGAGCGATTTTTGTATTTTTTTTGACGTGTTCTTTTTGGTATGGGTCCATTGCTGGCGCTGTCTCTCCGACTGCGGATTCGGTTGAAGATATGCCGATGGGCCAGGATAGTTCAGGTAAAGAGAGTTTGTTACCCGAAGATGTTGGCGGTGGTCAGGGTGAGGAGGAGTTATTTGGGGTCGAGGGTGGATATTTTCATCCCTATATCACGCTCGATGTTGAATATACGGATAATTTATACAATATAGACGAGGGTGACACCTCAAATGTCCTGACACGGATATCACCCGGTGTCTGGTTTGCACTTCCCAGAAAAAAAATAATACCCATTTCCATAAACTCCCGAAACAGTAGTCCCGGTGGGCTGTTGTCTCAATTTGGAGACTATCAAGGCACCGACAGGTATCAGGCCTATCTTCTCGGTAACGTCGATTTTAAAAATTATTCTGCAGATAGTGATTTGAATTCCACAGACGGCCTTCTGGAAGGCATGTTCAGGTATAATATGAGAGGCGGTTTATCCCTTCAAGTCGTTGATCGTTTTACACATGGTCAGGATCAGTTTGAGATAGGCTCAAAATCCCGGGGTCAACTGCGGCGGTATGACGCCAACTTTTTCATGGCCACCGCCGACTGGGATTTAACTGAAAAACTACGATTCCAGCTTGATTTCTTTGATTTCGCCTTAAATTATGATGCAGCCATTAATAAATTTCTAAATAGGATTGACAATGGTCTTAATCTTTACGGCTATTACAACTATAGTTTGATAACCGCTTTTTTTCTTGAGTATAAGTTTGTTGATGTCGCCTACGATTATAATAAGGATCTAGATAATGTTTCTAATTATATCTATGGTGGTATCAAGTGGGATACCACGGAAAAGATAGCCCTTCTCGCCAAAATTGGTTACCAGGGCAAAAAATTTGATGATTCGACTCTCGGTCAGAGTGATTACCATGGATTTGCCCTGGATATACAGTTGAAATATCGCTTTACCGAAAAGACCAATGCCCTGTTGGATGTTTACAGGAATAATGAAGAAACTGATAGTTATTTGGCCAGTGACAAGACTGTTTTTGGTGCGAATTTTCGATATATTCAGCATTTTACCGACAAGGTAAGTGGTACTTTAGACTGTGTCTTTGAAAATTCGAAGTATTCCAATATTAATAAATTTACCAACGAAGGAAGAAATGATCTGGCCTTTGTCATTAATCCCGGTATTCAATACCTGTTCAGGGAGTGGCTGAAGTTTGAACTTGCTTATAAGTTTGATATGAGGGATTCGGACAATAACCTGTTTGATTATGATTCGAATACCGTTTTCTTTAATGCCACGTTTGCACTATAAAGAAAATTTCTTTTGCAATTCACGTAAATAGTTGCCCCGCACTGTCATGTTGTTATATACTGAACGGTGTGGGGATTTTTATTTTAACCGCATTTATTGTTGGTTAAATTAATTTAAAAGTGCTGGAATGTTTTAGGAAATCCGGGTTGGTGTATTAAAAAGGAATGAATGATGAAGAGTTTATTTTTTATATTATCAATAATGTTCAGCCTGATATTATTCAGTCAATTTTCATATTCCAACGATTATAAAATTGGTGCGGGTGATGTTCTCAAGATTACCGTATATGATAACAAGGATTTAAACGCCAGGGTGAGGGTCTCGGTTAACGGTACTATTGTTCTGCCTCTTCTGGGGACGGTTAATATTGATAAGCTGACAATTGTTCAGATTACTGAAAAACTAACACGTTTATTGGCGGATGGTTTTTTGGTCAATCCCCAGGTCAACGTGTTTGTTGAAGAATATCGCAGTAAAAAGGTCGTTGTTCTCGGTAATGTCAGACAGCCTGGAATTGTTGAACTTAATGGCCCCATAACTTTTCTTGAACTGGTTTCTAAATCGGGTGGCTTGGAAAAGGATGCCGGGGATACGGCCACCATTCAAAAAGAGACGAGTGATGGAGAAAAGGTCGTTGTAATAGATCTTAGGGCCTTGATTGATAAGGGTGATGTTTCCCAGAACGTACTCATTGATGATGGAGATACGGTTTTTATATCCAAAGCGGGGATGTGTTATATTACCGGAGAAGTATCGTCACCGGGAACGTATCCGTGTGGTGAAGATTCAACGGTTTTAAAGCTCATCGCCCTATCCGGTGGTTTTACGGGTAAGGCGAAAAAGAGTGGTGTAAATATAGTACGTATTGTCAATAAGAAAAAAGTGGTGCTGGAGGATGTGGATCTTGATACCTCATTGCAGCATAATGATGTGGTCGTGGTTCCCGAGAGCTTCTTTTAATTAACCGGATCCTATCGATAAGTACCGCATGTAGAAAACAAGAAAATATTTAATATTGTTAAGCTGCGGCTGTCCATAAGGTCTGTTTTATTCTGATTCTTTGTTGTTTTTGTACCTTTCGTGATCGGTAGTTGCACTGAATTTGCTTTGTTATCGGTGGAAGAGTTTTTATTACGTCAGCGCAACTGATGGTCAATATCTCAGCTGGGTGATGGCGACTGTGAATTTGCCGATAGCAAAAATCTAGGCGAAAATAAAAAATTAGGGTAATCCGCAAGCCATTTATTAAATGGTTGAATTATTTCAACTCCATGTGATTTATGCAAAAATATCAGCCTGACATTGTGGAAGTTTCTGAAGATTATGGTTCTTCTGATATTGATCTACGGGACTATTATAGAATAGTCAGAAAACGGTGGATAATTATTGCCTCCGTATTCACTGTTATTCTCTTAATATCCATTATCTCCACCTATATAACGGAGCCTCTCTATACCTCCTCTTCCCAGGTGTTGATAGAAAGAAATCGTGGCAAATCCGGTCTTGAATCAACCTATTATTATTACGAACCTAATTTCCTTGATACCCAGGCGGCGATTATTACGAGTGAAAATGTGGCGCGAAAAGTTGTAGATAATTTAAAAATTGTCTCAAGGTACAGGCACCATTTTCTCGGAAAGAAGGATGGTAATGTATCCATTGTCGGCTCATTGAAGAAATGGGTTAAGGGGTTTGTTAAGCCCGTTATGTCTTTTTTACAAAGTCCTGAGCAGGGTTCTGATATTTCTGGGCAGGATGTGCCCTTGACCTATGCGCCCAAGACCGACGACCAGATTATAACGGAAATGATTCAGGCGGGTTTAAGGGTTACCCCTATAAAAAACACCAAGATTGTCGAGATTTCTTATGTGAATAAAGATCCGGGTATTGCTAAATTGGTGGCTGATGCTGTTGTTCAGGCCTATATGGATGAAATGCTGGATATTAAACTTAGCACGAGTAGTTACTCGCTTAAGTGGATGACTGCAAAGGCTGCGGAAGAACGTGATAAACTGGAAAAATCAGAACGGGAACTGCAACAGTTTATGCGGGATAATGATCTTGTAACGGTGGAGAACAGGCTGACAATTTTACCTCAAAAATTATCAGAATTCAGCAGTCAGCTGTCCAAAGCAGAGGCGAAAAAGAAGGAACTGCAAGATCTGCTGGAACAGATAAATGCTACCAAAAACAATTCAGAGTCCTTGGAAAAATTGCCTGTTTTTGCCTCTGAAGATGTACTTAAGGCCATTAGGGCCAGGATCTATAAGGTCAACCAGAATATTCAGGAATTATCGAAAAAATATGGTGCTAAACATCCCGTTATGATCCGGGCCAAGGATGAGTTACGGATCATAAAAGAAGAAAAACGATTTGAGATTAACCGTATTGTTTCAACCATAAGGAATTCATATGAATTAGCGGTATCCAAACAGAGGAGTTTGCAGGAGCTGTTGAGTAAAACCAAGGCCGAAACGTTGAATCTGAATGAAAAGTTTATGCAATACTCCATTATGAAACGTGAGGTTGACAGTAATCGGGTCCTCTACGACACGCTCCAGGCGGGAATAAAACAGCAGGGTGTTACCAAACAATCACAAAGTGTCAATATCTGGGTTATCAAAAAGGCTACGTTGCCCGAAGCGCCGTCCGTACCCAATAAGAAAAAGAACTTACTCCTCGGTATTATTCTAGGTCTTTTCAGCGGCGTTGGTCTTGCACTGCTTATAGAATATCTTGACAATACCATAAGTACTGTGCAAGAAATTCAGGAAAATTATGGCCTTACGGTTCTTGGAGCCATTGAGGAATTGCAGAGTAAAGAGGAGAGTATTGACTCGTATGTTTTATCCAGGCCACTTTCACCAATGGCCGAGAGTTACAGGTTGATTCGTTCTGCGCTTTTACTGTCTTCCGCCGCTCATCCCCCCAAGATAACACTTATTACCAGTATGAATAAATCTGAAGGGAAAACGGTTACCGCGACTAACCTTGCAAGAATGCTTACCCAGGGTGGCAAAAAGGTTCTTATTATTGATTGTGATTTAAGAAGACCAAGGATGCATTCCCTCCTACGGGTGAGAAATAATGTCGGGTTGAGTTCGTACTTGGCTGGTGAAGCGGAGCGGTGCAGTGTTGTGAATATTGCCAAGGAGAATATCTCTCTTATTCCGTCGGGTCCGGTTCCACCGGATCCCGCCGAACTGCGTGGTTCACCGAGAATGGAAAAACTCCTGGAATATATGTCCAGCGAGTATGATTTTATTGTCCTTGATTCTCCGCCGATTGCCTCGGTGACTGATAGTCTTACCCTGAGTCAATATGTGGATGGAATCATTCTTGTCGTTAAGGCCGGTGGTACAACAAAAGAAACTTTTGAAAGCGGTTTGAAGATTCTACACGATATCCATGCCCGGATAATTGGAGTTGTGTTAAACGGTGTAAAAACCTACGGACATGGTGCTTATCAATATGGATATTCGAAATATTATGCAAAAGATGACGATTGAACCGGCTTTAACGGGTTGTCGTCGGTAAAAAGTTTTTTTAAATGACTGTGTCATGAATAAAGTTTCTTTTTTTTTATATATCTTTTCACTGTTATTTGCACCTCTTGCCTTCGGTACGGTGGAACACTGGTCGCTCACAGTTTTGGAATGTGTTGTGGTTGGAGGTTGTCTTCTTTTTCTGCTCTCGGCCTGTTTTTTCAAAGATGATACCGTGAGAATTGTCGGTTTGCTGCCGCTTATGCTGCTTTTATTGTTTATGATGTTGCAGCTTGTTCCGCTTCCGCAGTCAATTGTAAAACTTATCTCTCCTGCAAGTTACGATATCTATGCTCCCGTTTTACAGATGATGGATAATGGCGGGCAATGGGTGTCTCTATCTGTTAACCGTCGTGAAACGTTGCAGGAACTGTTGAGAATTCTATCCTATGTCTGTATGTACATAATGACCGTTCAACTGCTCAGTCATCCGGATCGTTTAAAAAAGACAGTTAATATTGTTGTATTTTGTGCGGCTATAATTGCCTTTTTTGCAATTATTCAGAAGATGAGCTCCCCTGAGAAAATATTTTGGTTACGCAGTGGTCCCAGGAATTCCAAGCCCTTTGGGCCATGGATTAATCCCAACCAGTTTGCCGGTTATATTGAAATGGTGGTCTTTTGGGCCGTTGCTCTTTTTCTCTTTTATCGACCCAGGGTAAGGGGTAATGAAACTTTCAGAGAAAAATTTGTCGGATTTTTCACCGTTCCCGGCGTTCATTTTCACCTTTTTTTGGGATATGCCACGGTATTAATGGTACTGGCGGTATTCATCAGTTTATGCCGGGGCGGAATTTTAAGTTTAATATTGGGTGGCAGTTGTTTTCTGTTTCTTTTCCATTGTAAGTTTCCGAGAAAGGGTCGTTTTACAATATTTACAATTATTATGGCCTCCCTTGTTGCCGTTTCCTGGTTTGGTTGGGAGTCTATTCTCCGCGAGTTTGGTTATGGCTTTGATAGCCAGGGAAGGTTGTCGGACGGCAGACTGTTTTTATGGGAGGACGTCCTGAAAATCATAAAAGATTTTCCGCTATTAGGTGCGGGGTTTGGTTCGTTTATGGCCATTTATCCCCTCTATAAGACCATAGGTGGAGATTTTATTTATGACCATGCCCATAACGATTATCTTGAACTCTTTAGCGATGGAGGAATTATCGGTTTCTCCATTACGGCCTGTTTTGTTTTGGTCGTTTTATGGCACGGTTGGAAAATGATTCGTGTCCGTAGGGATCAATATGCAATTTTACTCGGTATTGGTTCGATATCCGGGTTAGTTGCGATGCTTGGACATTCGATCACCGATTTTAATATGCATAATGGTGCGGTGGGGCTCTATTTTTTCTTATTATGCGGAGTGTTGGTGGCAAGTGTGAACTGCAGGTTCAACTACTATTCGCCGGGCTCGTTACTGGAAAGGCAACCAAAACTGTTGGACAAAGCGCTTTGCTGTGGTGTGGTCTGCGCATTAATAGGTGTTTTGGTCGTGCAGGGAGGGTCTTATAAAGGCGCGTACCACTATGGTAAAATAAAAAACATCTATGTAAATAGACAACTATCCACCGTTAAATTGAGGACTATTGTTTCCCAGATGCGCAGGGCTATAGCAGCGGATCCTTTTGAGGGTTTATACTCCTATAAACTAGCCACATCACTCTGGTATCTGGGTGAAAAAAATAGCGCCGTGCAAGAATATATTCTGGCCGCATATAAAGATCCCCTTTCGGGGATATTCCTGCAGCAGATCGGAATGTTGGCTGAGGATGAGGAAAAGGGCAAGTCGTTGATTGAAGAGGGGTATAAGAGAGCCCTGGATAAAGACAGCCTGACCATGAGTTATGTGGATTGGTTGCTGCTGAAAAATCGTAAGCAGGAGGCCCTTTCTCTACTACGTTCGTGGTTTAAAAATAACTATAAATATATGGATTCATGGATGCCTCTGTTAAAGGCCCATTCCTTTACTCGCCGGGATATGGTGTTTATCCTGCCGGAGAATGTCGATAGTTGGCTCACTTACGGAAAGTATTGTGAATCGATAGGAAGTTTAAAAGAAACCGACTATTTTTACAGTGGTGCCATGGTTTTTTTGCCGTTTGAGAAAAAGATCAATCCCGCCTGGTTTACCAGGGTTATTTCTTATTACAACCGAAGTGGTAATGAAGATAAGGTATTGGATTATATACGTATGGCGGTGGAGGTTGTTCCCGGTTATCCCCTTTTTCACATTATGCTGGGTGATCGCTACAGGAAAAATGGCATCAGCTATCGTGCCAAGGAGGAGTATGAACGTGTTCTCGTTTTGGATCCGGGTAATAAAGAGGCGCGCAGTAAATTGCGTAAGATGGGTTTTGAAGACAGTTATTAATACGGAATGTTGCGAGCGGCCGTGGGATGTTTCGACCCAGATGAGCTCCTAGTCAGTGATATGTTTTTCGGTAAATTGCGCCATTAGTTCGTGGATATTATATGGAGGGCGTACTTTAAAAAAATGATCAACAATGGCGTGGCCGACTTCGTGGGCAATTACCCGCAGGCGGGCGTCGTTCACGGATATATAGATGGTGTCCTCTGACAGGGAGTAGTAGGCTATATGGTTGACTTTGCGTCCGTACTTTATCTTGAAAACACGAGATACATCTCGGGAAGTCGCCAGCAGGACAACGGTTATATGCATATTATCGGGAAACATATCAAGGACTACTTCCGATTTTTCGATGATTGTATCAAGTTTGGCAAGTACCTCGTCCGCCACCGTTATAACGTTTCGCCTGCGGGCGATATAGGAGAGTTTTCTACCCAGCCTGATCTGATAATTAAAATCGTTTAAAAGTTTTTTGTTGCTGTAACGCAGGGTTACATATCTGCTTCTAGCTTCGTTTGCATAAAGATGGTGTGGAGAGAGAAGAAGTAGAATGATCGATATGGAGAGTAGCGATTTATTCATCCCGCAGAGAGTAGCTTGAACATATGTCCTGTATTTTTCTATTGTTGTCTTCAATTCCCCAGTAGAGTGACTGAAGTTCTTTCTGCAGATCACCGGGAATTTCCGATGATTTCTCTGCGGCGTGTTCAATAAGATCGGTAATTGCCCTGGAAGATGAATGTATTGCGCGTATCGATTTTGATAACTCGTGGTTGAATTGATTTATCTTCACGGCCAACTCCTTACCCTCATCCTTTTGGCGCAGGGAAATTTTATTATCAAGGTTATTGGCCAACATATTGTCCAGAGATTTTTCAAATCGAAAAAGTGGTCCGGCAATACGATGGGTTATAAACATCACCACGAATACCAGGAAAATAGTACCGACTACTATGAATATCCAGTGAGCGGCGATGATGTTTTTCATCAACATTATCGGTGTCTGCCCCAACTGCAAATTGTTGTTCGCATAAGATATAGTTAAGGAATCAGCGGAAAAATAGCTAAGAAGAACGATGAAAAAAATACATCCCCCGGAGACGAAGAGAAAGTAGCCGAGGATGAGTTTACCTTGGAAATTTTTCTTGATAAAGATATTTCGTCTTTTGTAATCTTTTGCCATGATTATTTTTTACCGTGGATGATGATTGTCGCATTTTTTTTCAGTTCAGCTAACCACTGATTTATTTGCTGTTCTCTTTTGAAGGTTGTTAAATCAGCGATTAATTTGGCCCTGTCAGGTTCGTGCCGGATGGTGGTGTGTAGGTCCTGAACTTTGTCTAATCTGATGGCATATTGTTCACTTCCGGTATCAAATTTGACTCCGAACTGGCCTGGTGAAAGGGAGGACAGTAACATCTTTACTGGATGGGCAAGATCATCAAAGAGGGCAGTATTGCTGGTTCCTTTGGCTAAGGAGGCCGTGGCCTGGGTTTCAGGAATGGTATCAAGGCGGGTGAAGGTGACGGTCTTACCGATATATGAAATGAAATTATCCACTTCCGCCTGGCTTACGTTTACAACCAATTCCCTGTTTTTGCGTTCTAAGAGCGTTGTAATTAGTGATGTTTCATAATAATCTTTTAAAGATCGTCGAAAACCATCCTCTTTATCAATTGCCTGCTTTTGTGCTTCCTGTATAAGTAGTTCTCTTGTAATTACAGCATCATATATGTCTGATTTGTTGTTTGAATGGTAACCGAACCGTTTGTGATTACGCTCGATTACCGTTTTGGCGATATCGTGGCCATTTATGGTAAGAGCTATTTTGTTTTCCGGCAGTTTAGATTTTGGCAGAAGTGAAAGGATGGAGCCAAAAGTGATAAGGGCGACAAGGGATATTATAATGATTAGATACTTCATATTTCCGTGTGGGTGATATGTGACAGCAGTGGCGAATCCGCAAAATAGTGGATATTTAATCGGTTACATGGGGATTCCCTATCTCCTCTCTAATCTTATAGGATAGAACAAGCCAATAGCAAGTAAAACCGGTTGTTAAATAGCAACTGGCCAAAAGTTGCCATTGGCTATCGGCATGGTAGATTAATTAAATTATATCAATATGCTTGGGTAACACCCTGTTTTGTAAGGGTAAAATATTATGAACAGTGATCAGCCGGTTAAGAGATAGGCGGCGACTCCTATTGCGGCAAGCCATATATTGGTAATATTTGATACGGTGATATTTATTATTGCTGCCAATGGTTTATTGCGGTTAAGGAGGACAAGGCAAGATTTGAACTCCGGCCAACTGGTTAATGTTGCCAGAACCACAAATCCTATAACACCTTTTGGCGCGTGGGAATAGGTTGCGGCAAAAGAGACGACGGGATCAAGAAAATATCCGGCAACAACAAGGATAATTATTGAGGGAAATAACCAGATCGTGGGGCTGAATGAATGGTCTTCTCTTTCGTCGTCTTTTTCTCTGGGACGAATAAAAAATAGAAAAATCGTGATCAAACTTCCAGCCATAAACCAAAAAATATAGCTGGAGGGTTGCAGGAAGAAAAAGGTGCCGGCCAGCACGGTGGTAGTTATTACGGTGCTCGCCGTATATAATCTCCTGGTTTTGGCGATGGCAGCCGTTTGCTGACAAACTATTGCTGCTATCAAAAGCAGTGTCGGATTCATAAAGTTGGAACCAAGCGGCGTAGAAGCGGCGTAAATAATGTCTCCGCTGAAAAGCCCTACAATCAGACAGACCGCTTCGGGGCCATTGGTGATAAAGCCGGTAATTGTGCCTATTCCCTTTGTGTTTTTCAAACATTCGATAATAATTTCTATGGCCATGGCAATGAGGATCATTTCGAAAATTATGCCGGCTGCGCCTATGAACGCCAGTTGCAGGTTACCATTGAAAATAAGAGAACTTCCGCAAAAAAAGAGCAGGACAAAGAGCCAGACCAAAAGGTCAAGGCGACTGATGGATTGAATAAGGAAATTTTTCAAAATGTATATATATAAAAGCAGTAATTATATTTAGTGCCTTACTCCATAAAACCTGTAAAGAAAAACAAGAAAATAAAGGTAA
>CAZQOD010000081.1:0-15710 GCA_964594945.1 uncultured Desulfopila sp. | reverse complement strand
TGAAACTACGTCTAAAAATTTCTGTAACCTTTTGCAAGGCCTTAATGTGGTCGTCGACAAAATTGCGGGCCAGGGCCAGGGGGAAGGAGAAGTGGCTGAGCATGGCGGATTCAGCTGTTCCCTTTGCCAAAAGGGTATAGCGACCACTGATAAATATTTCTTTTAGGTTAATGCCGGACGGACAAACCGTGGTACAGCGGTCACAGCTTGTGCAGACGTAAAGGCCTTCTTGTAATTTCTTAAGAACTGTAGCATCTTGTTCACTGCCTGCAGCAATATTTTTCAGATATTGAATCTTTTCGGAGGGGAGGATGAAATCATTGGAAAAAGATTCATAGAACATGCTGGAGGAACACTCGACACTACATGATCCGCAGTGGGTACATGCCGAAAGTCCGATCATTTGCCGGGTGAGGATATTTGCAGGTTCTGCGGGATCATTGTCTCCGAGAATATTTTTCACAGCCAGGCTTATCGGTGCGGCAACTATATGAAACATTTTTGAAAATGGTATCCAGGCCAGGAACGACAGGCAGGCCAGGATATGTAGGTACCAGAAAAAAGAAACCGTGCCACTGTCACCCAAAACGGCAGCAAACGGTCTTGTCAGCGGTGCAATCGCCATACCGGCAAAGGCTGATTTATTTGACGAATGGCAATCGATGCAACTGTCGTTATGGAATTCCAAGCCTTTGGCAACCAGTTCGGGGTTAACAGGTTTTGTTAAATTACTTGCTCGAAGTCCATTTTCTTCGACCCAGTAGGCCGCCAGCATCTTAGTTTCTTCCTTATCCAACCCCGCGTACTCTTCAACCATATTTTGAAAAGTTGTGTAGGAAGATATTTTCGATCCTTCAAGCAGCATTCCGGATAGTATGATAACCGTTATAAAGATCAGGGCGGCCCAGTCGCTGACTGAACTCTTCAGGCGCTGGGGGCGCTGGGATATTCTTCGGTAAACTGCGAGACAGAGGCCGATTAGCACCATAAGGCCAAAAACATTGCGCAGCAGGAGAAAAGGGTTGAGGGTGGGTTGGTAATCGTTGAAGAATGGCTCTGATATTACGGGGCTGAGCGCATGCATTAAAAAGAGGAGAATAAAACCCAGGAAGATAAGGGTGTGGGTGGTCCAACGCAGGAGACTTTTGTCAAAAATTCGTTTTTGAAAGAGGATATCGACAAATGCAGATTGGATGATACGCAGAAGTTGTACACTGAAAAGAGATGAAAGAAAGCTTTTCAGGGCAATACTTCCCCTCTGTAACGGAGGGATTGACTGGTCAACCGGCTGTATACCCTGTGAAAACCAGATTGATACTCTAAAAAGCAACCCACCAAGACAGATAACAATCGCCAAGCCCAGCAGCATATTAAAAGTCATAATTAAATCTCTATACCCTCGGTTTTTCCAAATAATGGAATTATTATGATAAATTCACTATAACCTAGTCCCCGACAAGTGTGGAATAATCGGGCCAACATACCTTCGTAAAAATTAATTTGTATAATTTCAGATACTAAGGTGCTGATATTGCGGAATATTGCAAATTAAGGTACAAAACGAAAAATAACATAGAGACCGGTATTACTAAAAACCTCCTTGAAATGGTTAATCTGCTGACTGTGATCCGCATCCAGCTTTTTTGCTGAATCTGCGTTATTAGCAACAGCTTTAAATATCTCCCATGTCAGCGTCATTGATGCCTTACGCCTTTGGACGGCAAATATTCCAAACTTACTTTTTGCAAAACACAAGCGCGATTATTTAAAAACTATCCGCACAATCGGCAATCAAGACGAAATATACTGTTTTTTTTTTCAGGCGTCGAGCAGTCATTTGTCTGATTATAAAAAAAATTGATTATTTGTATTTCTTTCTCTTTATAGGAGAGGAAGAGTGGGTTACTCGTCGTTGCACACCTTTTTTAAAAAAATTAATGGTGTTTTTTTCAAAGTAGCATTTTCGGCAGATCATCCAACTGTAGTGATGGTGGTGTTGGTAGATCCACAGTCAGGTCGTCTCAACCTCCTATGGACATATAATTGTATTTATTAGTGACCTGTTCTTCGGGTAATTCAAGGAGTATTGTCGTTCCCCTTTCGCTGGTCTCTTTAATGGAGATACGGCCATGATTTTCCTCAAGAATTCCATAGGCCATACTTAAGCCAAGGCCGGTGCCTTTGCCCAGGTCTTTGGTGGTAAAAAAGGGATCGAATACCTTTGAGAGGTTTTCAGGCGGAATGCCGCTTCCCGTATCCGTGACTTCGATAAAGGCCCGGTTTGTGGTTTTATCCCTATAGGTTTTGAGGGTTAGGGTCCCGGAGCCTTCCATGGCGTCAAAGGCGTTTATTATCAAATTAATAAGAACTTGACAAAGTTGGTTCTTGTCGGCGTTGACCATGATTTTATGTTCATCAAAATCCTTGACGATATTAACGTTCATAAATAATTTTTGATCCCTGATTAAACGCAGGCTTTCAGCTACCAGTTGATTTAGTAAAAAGATGTCTTTAGACGGTTGGGTCTGCCTACTGTAAGCCAAAAGGTTTTTGACGATTTCCTTGCACCGTTCTGCGTCTTCAAGGATATAATCAAGATTGGAGGCTAAGGGATTATCTTTTTCCATCTTCTCTTTCATCAGGTTGCCGTAGAGAAGTATGCTGGTAAGGGGGTTGTTTATCTCATGGGCGACGCCCGCCGATAGTCTGCCGAGGGAGGCAAGTTTTTCAGATTGAAAGAGTTGGCTTTCCGCTTCTTCCAGTTTTTTTTGAACCGCCTGCTTTTCTCGGAGATCATTGAATATTGCCGCCGTTGCCGCCTCGTTACCATCTTCGTAAATAATGGCTGCGGTCATTTCAACCGGTACTTCTTTCTTATCTTTTGTTAAAATATTGACTTGGATGCTCGGTAATTTTCCTTTTTCACCAATATTTTTGTCCCGCAGTTTTTTCATGATCTCTCGAGCGACACCCTGGGGATAAAAATCCTCTATATTGACGCTTTGTGCATCGTTTACGGAATAACCGAAGAGGGATTCCGCCGCCTGGTTCATAAGAATTATGTCGCCTTTACGGTTGGCGGCCATAATGGCACTGACGGAGCTTTGTACTACTTTGTCAATTAATTGTCTGACGTCGGTATATTTCTTTTCGAGATGTTTTACGGCCGTTATGTCTCTTAGACTCTCAATAATATATTTAACTTCGCCGGAATCACCAAAGATAGGGGAAAATACTCTCTCCTCCCAAATTTCCTCGCCCTTATTGTTTATGGTTTTCAGGACTGTTGATTGTGGGGATTTAAATTTAAGGGTTTTGTTTAAAGGACAATTGGCACCGGAACATGAATGATGGTGTGTATCAGGACGTTGCATAAAAAAATCCTGACATGTCTTACCGATAATCTGCTCGTCGGTTATTCGGTTTCGTTCCAGGAATTTTTTATTGACGGCAATGACTGTACGGTCAGTTTTGAGGATAAGAGTTGGAAAGGAAAGGGAGTCAAAAACACGTAATCTCCAGTCTGATTCGGCTATTTTATCGGTGGCTGACATTGTTTAAAAATTGTTTTTTATGAAAGTGGTTTCACTCTTGAGTAGCTTTCATTGTTCGTTGTGGCTGTGGTCAGAGAATTTGCTCCAGCCCATGCCGGTTACTACTTTGATACGGGAATAAGAAACGTGTCGGTGAGAATGGACACAATTTTCTGTCCATATCCACCCCTGCTTATAATATACATGCTGGTTCCGGCACAGCCTGAAGCGGTTATAAATTTATCATATGTTTCCAGGGCCGATAACGCCTGTTCGGCTATACCGAATCTATCTTGAAAATGGGGGCCATGGAGATAGATAATATCAACGGGATCTTCCGTCTGAAAAGATGCTTTATTGTCATGCTCAAGCACAGTCTGAAAATAGTTGACCACACCAGGTTTCTTTTTTATTTCAAAAACGAAGAGTAGCTCAAAAATATTATTTTTCAGGTTATGGAGTGTAACAAACTCAAATTTTTCACTTTTTTCTGTAAGATCAGTAATTCGGTCACCCCAGATTTCGTTGAGCTGTTCTGGGAAATGGAGTTTTCCTAAGCAGAGCCCGGCCTTTGTGCTGATACCATAGACCTGAACTTTCTCTTCCCAATAGACGGCTATTGTTTCCAAAAAAACCTCCCTAAAGATTAATTAGTTAAAAATTAAAGTTAATCGTTAAGCTGATACGGTCTATGTTTTGCGACTATTTCGTCCTCGGGGTTGTTGGCTTAAATTGTTTGCCGTGGTTGCTTAACAGGAGAACCTGTCTATTTTGTTATGTGCTTTAGGCAAAATTCCTGCCGAAAAGGGGCGTGATTCGGTGGGAGTTGCATATATTTTTCCAGATCGGTTACAATTTGATCAAGGAGTAAATAATCGGTATTAATTGCAATGGCTGAGATTGATGTGCACAGTGAATAAAGAGGATGGTGATATTTACCGAAAATCCTGATGATGCTGCCAAGGAGAAAGAGGCTGTTTTTGTGGGGAAAGATGGTAAGGGTACCGACACCTTTTGTAAATTTAATACGATTACAGGCAAAAGAGGAAGAGCCAAGTATCGATTCAACTCTGTCAAAATCTTCGTAATCCACGCAGAACGCGATCCTGTCCAGATGATTTTCGCTACTATGGGAAATAAAAGGGATATTGATCTGCTGTCGAGAGATTAGATGCAGTAAAGACGTGAAAGTCGCGTCGTCCCCGGTTTCTCGTGCAATATTCACCTGCACGAGCTCCCGGCTGAATTTGATACCACCAATTGCGATTGTTGGACCGGCGTCCTTTGGCTTTCCAATCATGGAGGCGGTGGTTCCTCTCCAGGTCTAGGAGGTTATCCGAGAACAAAAACGTCTATTTCCGGATAACCTCCTAGACCTGAAGAGGAACAGAATACGTGATATTATAGATAGTTATAGATTGTCGTTTACAATTTCCATAAGCTTATCCAAATCAATGGGTTTGGTGACAAAATCATCGGCCAAAGTAGTCTTTCCACCCATATGGGTGTAGTTGGTGGTCTTAATTGCTTCGGTAACGGCGGTGAGAAGAACAATGATGATATCTTTGTATTCTTCGGATGCTTTTAGTTCGTCACACAGGGTGTAACCATCTTTTCGGGGCATCATGACGTCCAGAATTATAAGATCGGGGCGTTCTTCCTTAATCCGATCAAGGGCTTCAATACCGTCATAAGCCTTGGCAACACGAAAATTATCGTTTTCCAATTTCATGGAGACCATTTCCACGAGATCGGTATCGTCATCCACCACAAGAATAAGTTTACTATCGCTCATGTTCTACATTCCTCCATCTAGAATAGTGTTATCGTTCTCTACCCATGGACAACCCGATAAGATTAGTGCCTTACTCCATAAAACCTGCGAAGAAAAACAAGAAAATAAAGGTAATGTTCAACTTAACGGGCTTACAACAGAAACAAGGCACTTACTTGCAGCTTGTCTGCGTTAGTTCTTTTCCCAAGCCGCAAAACCATCAAAAATATTTTTGCGGTTCCGGTTACGGGTAAACCCGTCCGGCAAATTAAATGGGAAAAATATTAATTCCTAAAAGGTTGTCCTTAGTTTATACCTGAGGTCGAGGAAGAAGTCCTGCTCTTTCGCAAATTTCTTCGACAATTTCTTCCCATTCAATGGCCATAATATGAAAACCAGCAACGCCTTCAACTTTTTTCAGTCTTTCAATGGTCTCGATACAGATGTTGACGCCTTCTTCAGCCTGCTTTTCTTTGGGCACGGAAGCCATGCGATCCACAACTTCCTTGGGTACATCCATACCGGGAACGCGTTTGGACATATACCTGGCTGCTCCGAGGGATTTACATGGAGTCACGCCTGCAAGAATATAGCATTTTTTATGGAGACCTTTGGCACGTACGCCTTCCATCCATTGCTCAAACTTATCTACATTAAAAATACATTGGGTTTGAATAAAATCAGCTCCGGCCGCTATCTTTTTAGCAAGCCTCATAACCCGCAGTTCAAAGGGGTCTGCAAATGGATTGGCCGCAGCACCAATAAACATCTTCGGGGCTCCTTTTAATTCAGCACCACCCTGAAAAACACCATCATCCCGCATACCTTTAACCATCTGAAGAAGCTGCATGGAATCGATATCATGAACATTGGCTGCCTGGGGATGGTCTCCAAATTTTGTGTGATCACCAGAAAGACAGAGCATGGTATCGATACCCAGGGAATATGCACCAATGATATCAGCCTGCATTGCAAGTCTGTTACGGTCTCTACAGGTCACCTGAAATAAGGGGTTAAGACCCTCTTGTTTGATAATAACAGAAGCTGCCAGGCTCGACATTCGAACCATTGCTGTCTGATTATCAGTGACGTTGATGGCGTCAACAATACCTTCAAGGTATTTTGACTTGGTGACAACGTCTTCGGGTTTACATCCACGTGGAGGGCCACATTCTGAGGTAACAGCTAAATGACCTGCCGCTAAAATTTTTTCTAATTTGCTTTCAGTTTTCATTCTGCCAAATCCTCTCTAATAATCTTTCTCGGACCACTACCACCACCAGTACGCCAGTCTTTAGCCGGTGTGATTTCCATATATTTCTCTTCGAGTCCTAAGGATTTGAGACGATCCCAGATAAGCTGCCATGCGCAATCCACGTCGTCACTAATCTCACATTTACCGGTAACAGAACCACCGCAGGGACCGTTCATCAATTGTTTGGCGCATCTGGCGATAGGACAAATTCCACCTGTTTCGCCTAGAAGACAGTTTCCACAACCCTGACATCTTTCAGCCCATACTCCCTGACGTTCTGAAGCACCCATGAATTTTGTGTTCACTGCAGGAAAGACAGGCTTGTCTTTGAATCGCATGGCAATTTCCTGTACGCCACATCCACAGGCCATGGACATTACAGCATCCGCGTCGTTAATCATCGGTACCAGTTCTTCCACATACTCAGGATCACACTGTCTTTCGAGTGTGTGTTGGCGGATTTCGATATTATTGCCACTTTTCAGCATTGCCATCTGGAGTCCTGAGGCCAGTAGACCAACCTCTTTTCTGCCACCGGCAGAGCAGACAGTTACGCACTCATTGCAGCCAAGCAGGAGTATGCGTTTAAATGGCTTAATGTATTCAATGAGTTCTTCTAAAGGTTTTCGTTCAGCAGTTATCATTGTGGTTAACTCTCCTTATAAATTATTCCGTCACTCTACATGCTGGCGGTTACAGGGCTGTTGCAGTCTTTATGGGGCTTGGACCAAGTTTACGAATTTTCTCTGTTATTTCTGTAGCTACCTGAGCAAAACGATAGCCCATACCAGCTGACATCATGACCATTTCGAGTCGTTCACTTTCTATGCCGATTTCATCCAGATATTTCTGTACATATTCGACTCTGCGGGCGGCTTTTTCATTGCCATTTTTGAAATGACAGTCACCCTCAAGGCAACCTGCAACATAGACACCATCCGCACCTTTTTCAAAGGCTTTGACTATATGGAGGGCGTCAACTTTGCATGAGCAGGGAACCTGAATGACTTTTACATTTGTAGGGTAGGGAAGTCGCTGGCTTCCTGCCATATCTGCGGCAGTATATGCGCAGTAGTGGCAGCAGAAGGCAACAATTACCGGTTCAAATTTTTCCATTATGCACTTATCCTTTCAAGAAGTTGTTCCACTTTTGCAAGAATTCTATCATCCTCAAACTGCATGAGTTGAATAGCCTTGGCGGGACATTCCGAGACACACATACCGCAGCCATGGCACTTAGCAGGATCTATTTCTGAATATCCGTCCGCATTGATAAACGGGATATCAAACGGGCAGGCCCGAACACAGATCAGGCAAGCCGCGCATAATTTCCCGTCGACCCGCGCGGAGGCGGCGCCAAGGTTAATTGCATCACGGGCCAGCATTGTCTGGGCCCTGGCGGCAACTGCATTGGCCTGGGATATCGATTCCCTAATAAGTTTTGGTGAGTGGGCCGTACCGGCTACAAAGAATCCGGGAATGGACATATCAACGGGCCTGAGTTTAACATGATCTTCAAGAAAAAAGCCATCGTCGGTGCGAGGTAATTTAAATATCATGGCAAGTTCTTCAGTGGAGTCCAGATCGGCCACCATGCCCGTACTGAGACTGAGATTATCGACGGTGAGGCTGATCTTGCGATTCAGGATAGGGTCGGTAAATGTTAATTCAACCCCATTGTCAACTGCTTCCACCTGGGGTGGTTCATCTTCACTGTAGCGAACAAAAATAACACCTTTTTCACGGGCTTTTTGATAGTATTGTTCCTGAAAACCATAGGTGCGCATATCCCTGTAGAGTATGAAAATGCGGGCGTCCGGATTTATCTCCAGGATAGCAAGGGCATTTTTGATACTGTTTTGGCAACAGATCCGAGAACAATTCGGGTTGTCGGGCGTCCGGGAACCGACACACTGGATCATGGCTACATTATGCCAGTCTTTGACCACATCGGGATTCGTGGAGATGAACTGTTGGGTTTCCAGTTGCGTTCTTACAGCTGCACATTGATCAAGGAGATAGAGCGGTGGTCTGCTCGGTTGCGCCCCGGTCGCAATAATTGTAACACCATGTTCGATCTGCCTGTAAAACATCTGCGGACCGCTCTGCATACCGGTTTTGAACATCCCCGGCATACCTGAATGGTCGACAATCATTGCCCTGGTGATAATTTGTATCTTTTTATGGCCCTGTACCTTGGCAATTATATCGGCGAGAAAGGACTGGATATCATCCCCCTCAAGAGTATTAACAAGGTCCCTGGCTACACCGCCAAGTTTATCAGATTTTTCAGCAAGGTAAACCTGGAACCCCTGGTCGGCCAAGCGAAGGGCGGATGTCATACCCGATACACCACCACCGACAACCAGGATATTTTTATTGATAGGCAGGGTCTGATCAACCAGGGGCTGGGCCTTGACCACAGCACCGACCGCCATTTTCAACAGGTCAAAGGCTTTTCTGCTTGTTTCGTCGCTATCACCGGAATGCACCCAGGTGGCCTGATCCCTAATATTTGCGATCTCAAGCATATATTTGTTCAGTCCGGCCTGTTGCATCAGATCCTGGAATTTAGCGAGGTGGGTTCGGGGTGAACAGCCGCCTATTACCACACGGTTCAAATTCTCTTCTTCAATCGTCCGGCGTATATTGTCCATTGAAATGCGACTGCAACCATGACCTTCTGTCTTGGCCAGGGCGACATGGGGAAGATCCTGAGCCTTGGCGACAAGTGACTCTACATCGATTACGCCACCTATATTTTCGCCGCAATCACAGATAAATACGCCAATTTTCGGATCTTGATCGGAGAGATCCTTTTCCTGTGCTTCGGGTGGCTGCTCGACATCGACATTTTTTTCGACAGCGGGAAGATCGGTTGCCGCCATGCAGGCCGCGGCACTGGCCTGGACCATTGTTTCCGGAATATCCTTCGGGCTTTGGAATGTACCGGCTACGTAGACTCCGGGTCTGGATGTGGCGGCGGAGTTGAAACCGTCTGTTACCGGAAAAAGATCATCGTTCATCTCGATACCGACGTTTTCAGCGAGTTTAAGGTTTTCCTCGGAGGTCTTAAAACCGGTGGAGAGTACGACCATATCAAAATCTTCGGTAAGTTGTTCGGTACTGTCATCCAGGGTATAGACTATATTTAGTCGACCGTTTTTCTCCTGCTGTAGTATGGAGTGGGGGCGACTCCTGAGGAAACGGACGCCATACTCGTTTTTTGCCCTTTTAAGGTAGAGTTCGTAGTCTTTGCCAAAAGTCCTCATATCCATATAAAATATGGTCGTTTCGATATCTTCCTGAAACCTTTCCTTAGTGACTATGGCCTCTTTCAGGGCAAACATACAGCAGGCGTTGGAGCAATATGAGCCGGAGCCTTTTTGCAATCCGCGCGACCCTATACATTGTATCCAGGCTACTTTTTTGGGTTGTTTACTGTTTGACGGGCAGAGCAGTTTACCGCTGGTCGGCCCCGAGGCCGATAGAATTCTTTCATATTCGAGGCTGGTTACCACGTCGGGAAACTTGGCGTAACCGAGATAATCGAGATGGCTAGGATCAAAAAGATCGGCACCAGGTGAAAGTACAATTGAGGCGCATCTAACTTCCCGGCGGATAACCATGTCATCGGGGTTAATGGCCTTCGCCGGACATATCTTGACAAGGGCCTCCACATCCTTACAACGACTCAGATCGATGGAGAAGGCCTGGGGCGTGGCCTGGGGATAACGCATACACGTCGGGGCACGGTGATCAAGGCCGGGGTCAAAACGCACACATTCAGGAAAATGTTGCAGACAGTCTCCGCAACCGGTGCATTTATCGAGATTAATAAAACGCGGTTCGGTACTGAGGGTTACGGTGAAATTACCTTTTTCTCCGCTGACGCTGACGACACTGGTCATTGTCAGCAGTTCTATGTGTTCCTGGCGGTTACTCTCGGAGAGATGGGGCGCCAGGGTACAGAGGTCGCAATTGTTGGTCGGGAAGGTCCTGTCCAGCTGGGTCATCAATCCGCCGATGGTGTAATCCTTATCGACAAGTATGACATCCTTCTGTGCTTCAGCTAAATCCAGAGCCGTTCGAATCCCACCGAGACCACCGCCGATAACGAGAACCTTGTTATTTGGGGTTTTAAGTGTATTTGAATTCTGCATTGTTACCTTTTCTTTTTCACAGATTGAGCAGGGTTAAACGAAAAAATCGGTCAATCCTTAAATAATGAAAATACGGTCGTTTTTTAGAGTTTCGCAGCCTCAAGGATATCGGGAACCTTATGTTCCCATCCAAGTGTCTGGACTAAAACGCCATCACCTTCATCCTTTACCGACGATATAACCTCTCCAGCTATTTTTATTCCTTCAAGCTCCCTGTCCGACGATTTGCGGATGCGTCGAATAAGATCTTCGGAAATATTCGCTCCGTCGTCACTGTTGGCAATGTACTGGGCAATGGCCAGGGATTTGATCAAAAATACCGTGGCAATTACGGGGACGCCTAAATTCTTTGTTTTTGCGAGCAGTTGGGTCGAACCCTCCACACTGTATATGGGAGGTGTAACCGCATATGTGGCGCCCGCTGCAATTTCTTTTTCGGCCGCCGCAAGAGAGGCGTCACATTCCCGCTCATTCCCGAACGGGGAAATTGCACAACCTATGGAAAAATCAGGGGAACCGTCCAGGTCAAAGCCGCTCATATCCTTGCCTTCCTGTAGGGTTTTAATGGCCTCTATGAGTTGAACTTCATCCAGGTCATTTACAGCTTGCGCGTCGCTATGATCGCTTTCACCCATATCGCAGCCACGGGCCACAATTAAATTTTGAATGCCGAGAACATGGGCGGCAAGGGCATCTCCCTGGAGTGCCATTCTGTTACGATCACGGCAGTATATGTGCATGATCGTTTCAATACCCTGTTGCTGGAGTAAAACACCTCCGGCAAGTGCACTCATGCGCATAATGCCGTTATCCATATCCGGGATAACAACACCATCAACCCTACCCTTGAGACGGCTGGCATCGTTGATCAGTCGCGATATATTGACGCCTTTCGGAGTGTGCATTTCCGCCAGTACCGTAAATTCCTTTGCAGCTAATCGTGTTTGAAAACTCATATGTTTCTTTCCCTCCAAATCAGAGCATGCCGGTTTGAGTGTCTAAAAGAATGTTCACAAAAATCTTTAAGTTAGCACCTGGTCCGTATAACGAGTTAATAATTTCTCCGGATGATAGTCTTCCTGTTAGAATAGAGAGGATTCCGGGTGGAAAACGTCTACATCCTTTAAATCATCACCAAGATATGTCCGTTCGTTTGGACCGAGAATACCAAGGGACAGACATATGAGAGTCCAGATGTGAACAGTTTGATATGTCCCTTCAAAATGATGACCTATGTCGTGGACCTGGGCATGGCAGTTATGACAGCCAGTGATGCAATAGTCCGCCCCCGTATTAACTATTTGATCAAATTTTACTTTTCCGTATGCGCGGCGTTCATCGGCGAAACCAGATTGCAGAAAACCGCCACCTCCGCCGCAACAGTAGTTGTTTGATTTGTTCGGAGTCATTTCGATAACGTTTTCTTCACCAACCACCGACTTTATAACAAACCTCAGATCATCCGCCACCACATCACCTTCACCTTTCCTGATGATTTGGCACGGGTCTTGGATCGTGAACTTGATCTTTCGCTCTTTATTCCAGTCGGAATTGACCTTCAGGCGTCCCTCGCGGATCCATTTGGCGTAATATGTGTAAATTGAAGCGACTTCAAATTTATGATCGATATTGAACTTTTTCAGTCCGGACCGGACTGAGAATGTGATGTGTCCTCACTCCGTGTTGAGAAAGACCTTGGCCCCCAACTCATCGGCTTGTCTGGCTGATACCCGGGTTACCCGTTCCCAACATTCATCATCCGCCAGAAACATACAGTAATTTTCCGCGGCCCAACCCTTTGAGCCGTAAGTCCAGTCGACACCGGCAAGATGGAGTATTTTCCAAAGTGGAACCATTTCATCAGGTTCTGTAACCGGTTCCCTGGAATTTTGGTTAAGAAAGAAGAAGGTTCCCGGTTTATCTATGGGCGCCTGCATATCTTTAAATTCGGGCTGTGATTCCTGGTATTCGGCTAAAACATCTTCAACGACAAAGACAAAATCATCAGGCGCCGTACCCATGGCGCTGTTGGATTCGTTTCTAAGGGCCATGTCACAAGAATTTTTGATTCCACTCGGACGTTCATCCCGTGGCCATTCCGCCCTGGCATTGAAAACCAACTGTGGAATATCAATCTTCATGGGACAGACGTAGATGCACCGCTGGCACATTGTGCACATCCAGACCCATGGGGATTTAACAGCCTCCTTGTCCAGTCCCATGGAGCACATGCGAAGAAATTTACGTGGATCCATATCTTCCAGGCCGGTTGCCGGACAACCGGAAGCACACGCTCCGCAGGTGAGACAGAGATTCAGGTTCCCACCGTCCGGGAGGATATCCTTTACCTTGTCCAGAAAGGAGCTTTTCTTTTTACCTTTGATTTTGATGGTACTTTCTGACATTAGTGCTCTTCCTTTTTCCTATCCAATTACATATTGCCGAAACGATTGGTAAGTGACATCCCGGCATTACTTCATTGAGGTTTGAGAATAAATTTGCGCCAGGTTACGTATGTTTTCCCTCCTGAGGTAACCGTGGCTACCTGATATTGTAAGTGTTTCAGGGTAACAGCGAAAAAACACCGTTGCCGTGAAACGTTGTATGGAACGGAATCTTAAATTAATTTATTCAGTTTGCATACAAAAGTGGTTTCACTTTTGAGTCGCTTTCATTGTTTGTTGTGGCTGTGTAAACCTACCCATCCAGGCTGCGGATACCCCCCCGTTGCCGCCTGGATGGGTATCACCACAACACTTTATTTTTAACTTAGTGATATTACTTTCTAACCGCCAATAAGGTCCAGGCGTATTTAGAAAAATTTATAATTCGTACAGCCAACTTTTTATAGTTTTTACAAATGTCCTGTGTTTCGTAAAATATTTATGGAACATGGCATAAAAAACACGTACTAATGACAATGTAACGTTGTTGCAGCCGTAAATTTACAGAGAAAAAATGTATGATGAAAACCGCGGAAGGGACGTGATTGCACAGAACAGGAATGGTGCTGAGTATAGCGAAACGGTAACGAAATAAGAGTACCCGTTAACAGCCGTTGCCGAATGGGTAAACGTAAGAGTTGCATTCCCTTTTTGCCCCCGAAGCTCATCAAATGGTAGGTGACGACATACCCGCAGTTATCAATAACACCATATCTGCGATGTGGTCTCAACCCGCTACACTACAGCCGCACAAGAATGTACAGGGAGGGTGGATAAATGTCAATCGTAATGGCGCGGGGGATCGTTTTGTTTTGGCAAAATCGGTAAAATATGAAAATAATAAATTATTTGTAGATTTTTACCGAAGAGCTATATTAACAAGGAGTTAACCGATATTTTTTATTATTAAATTGATACCGAAACAGGTAATCGATACTTATATCAATAATAGTTGAGTTGGTTTGCAGAAAAATTGAAGCAATAATTGGATTAAGTTGTCTTATCCCTATTCTATATTGCTTTCTTTGCTCCCTCCGGCAGCAGGAATAAATTGATTTTTTTTGCGGTGTTTTCCATGTAAGTAGCAAAACCCTTTACATTATTCCTTAATAGACGAATTTCACGAAGCGACAAACGACAGCACTTCAACAAGATACAACGTTTTGAAAAAATTGTCATAAAAATAAAATCCGGAAACTTCAGTCCGTTAATTCATGTGCCGAACGGCTGCAAAAAGGGGCGCAAAATGTATAACAATGGATTTTTGAATTACCGATAGAGTTGGAGTGGGGGCTGTGGACTCCGAAAAACTGTCGAGATTTTGCGTACCTTTAATTGCCTTGTTATACAATTATTTGTAATTATGAAACAAATTTCTCCAATTTTTTCCTGTGAGAAAACTTGATGAAATATATTCTGTTAACTCAACAATACGTTCTGATGGAAGTGAATAGAGAAGTATTTCAGAAGAAATATATTTCCTCATTGCCGGGTCCATGCCACCAACAACTGCTTTTGGTTTTTTATTTGATTTTTCTTTATATGGAATTGTCCATATACTTTGACAACCTGAGGCAAATGGAATGTGGACATTATTATTGGTAGGTCTATCGTAGTTTGTTAACGTGACAAGCCCGGACAATGACAGAGCATTAATCCATAGATTTACAACTTCAACGCTTTTTTCGTCCGGGATATCTTGAATTCTTCCCAGAATCAAATATTTACTTGTTGTCTTGATAGCTTTTATTTCATTGTAAAAAGCTTCGGCATATTCAACGCAATTTTTGAATTTTTCCTTTTGAGCCAGAAAGCTACCTGCTTTTTTATTTGGAGTTTCGAAGCCAAGATAACAGGCTGCACCTTGGCAACCAGTGAGTTCTGAAGAAAAGCATAATTCTCTACCGCTGGCGACTTGCTCAACATACTGGAACATGCAAGTCCATTTATTTTTTTCAAAAACAATGCAATTGGCAGGTTGTTTCTTGCTGAAATACCAACCCATTGATGGTAATTCGGTCGGGATATATTGAGTGAGATTTTTAATGTTTTTTTTAACTATTCCGGAATCCACTCTTTTACCCATTTTTTGTCAATGATATCTCGTTCTACAAATGGATCTTTTTCTGTAATTTTTTTAGCATTCTCAATGCTGGCAGAATCAAATATGATAAGCCCTCCTGTTCTATCTGCGAAAGGGCCACCGAAATAGTTCGGCAAATTTTTATTTCTCCAATATTCAACGTGTGCCTGTATAGCCGAGTCTATTTTTTCTGGTTCATTTTTCATAAAATAGAAATACACAAACCTTTCTTTCATATTTTTTCCTTTTGTATTTTTTTAAAGTGAACCGGGTAGGTGGAAAATGGCAGTGAGGTTGTAATATTTGTGGGTAATAGAAAGGTGGTGTGGGAGGGGCGGTCAGTGATGGCCGTTCCTATCCCGATACCCTAAATTTTTCCAGGGATTTAATATTATTGCATTGTTTGCAATAAAATCACTTTCATTTCTCGTGACGATTATGAGGTTGTGCGTAAGAGC
>CAZQOD010000080.1:0-15713 GCA_964594945.1 uncultured Desulfopila sp. | reverse complement strand
CTGACTTTTTTCATTTTGCAACAGGGAAGAAGATTAACTGCTGGCTATCCATAATTATATCAGCCCAATTATGTAATCGTCGGCTTAGGAGCCTTCTCTTTCTGCAGACTATACAAATTATAACTAACACCGGAAATGACCGGTAAGTCGGTATAAATGCCTTGTTGCTGTTATTAGCATCCGGGTTTTTATGGTCTATTATTTCTTGTTTTTTATTACAGCTTTTACGTAGTAAGGCACTAATGGCAACACATAAACACAGCAACCTAACATATTGATTATAAAAATATGCCCATCAGGAGAACAAAACCTCCTGATCCGGAAAAAAAGAAAAGAAACCATTCATAGCAGCCAACAAATAACACCTAAATAGTTCTTGTATTATCACCGGTAAGACTGTTAAGTAACACTAAATGACCCCACATACCAACCACCGGAACATGGACAGGATCGCATCCCCAAAAAAATCAACCACCTTTCATTTCAGCCACGCCCTCTCAACGTGGCTGATCCAGCAATTACAAATTTACGGCGTCAATATTGTGGCGCTCAATATCACTGTTATCGTAATTATTTTATCACTTACCATCACATCGATAAGTCTTATTCTTTTCCAGGGATATATAGACGCCCTTGGTTTGATTATCGCGGTCATTGTGCCAATCTTGATCCTGCCCCTGCCCACCAAACTGTTCCTGACAATGTTTCTCAAGCTGCAGCAAACAAAAATGCAACTGCAAAAAAAAAATATCGCCCTTAAAAATTCCCTGCGCGAAGTCAAAACCTTAAGTGGCCTGTTACCGATTTGCTGCTCCTGTAAAAAAATACGCAATGACAAGGGATACTGGAGCGAGGTGGAACAATATATAAGCGACCATTCCGACCTGCAACTGACCCACGGCTACTGTCCCGGTTGTATCGACGCCCTTTTCCCCGCCAAGGATGGCAAACAACAGATGGCGGACTGACCCGTCTTCTCCGTATCTCTGTCAAAGCGAGCTATCCACACCCGCATCATCAAAAGAGGCCATATCACACATCATATTACAGGCCAGCTCAACCAAGTTCATGGTAAGGGCCGCACCGGTGCCTTCCCCAAGACGCATATCAAGATCAAGCACAGGCTCAAGTCCCATAATTTCCAGGGCGGCAAGCTGCCCTTTCTCAACCGATTTATGTCCCGCAATCAGATACTCTTTAATCTCTGGACATATTAAGTAGGCGAGGAGACCAGCGGCGGTGGAAATAATGCCGTCAAGAACGACACAACATCCCTCCGATGCCGCGGCCAGGGTGGCACCGCAAATTCCGCCAAGCTCAAAACCGCCAACATCTGCCAGGATTTGCAAGGCATTATCACGCCGGGGGTTATGCAAATTCAACGCCCTTTCGATAACCTCGATCTTGCGGGCAAGACCACGATCATCAACCCCTGTACCACGTCCCACCACTTCGCCAACACTAAGACCGGTAACTCCGCAAATTATCGCCACCGCGCTGCTACTATTGCCAATCCCCATTTCTCCCATTCCCGCCAGGTGGCATCTCACTTTTCTGTTTTTTTTCTGAAAAACACGGGCACCTTCGACCACGGATTTAACCGCATCTTCAAAAGACATGGCCCCCTGCACCGTAAAATTACGGGTGCCTTTGGCTATTTTCTTTTTAAGTAGCATATCATGGTCATCAAAATCCCCGTTCACCCCCATATCAACAACGGCCAATTCAATACCGTACCGTTTACAAAAAACATTGATTGCGGCACCACCCGCCAAAAAATTTTCCACCATCTGTACCGTGACTTTGGCCGGAAATACCGATACACCCTCTTCGCAAACACCATGATCCCCGGCAAAGACAAACATTCGTTTACAGTCAATTTCGGGATCCATGCAGTTCTGCACCAAACTCATGCGAACGGCCAGATCTTCAATGCGACCGAGGGCGCCGAGTGGTTTTGTCTTTAGATCAACCTTTTTCCAGGCCCTATTCCTGATATCCTCGGAGACGGGTTTAATTCCCGCAACTATTTCTGAGAGAAAGGGCGGCAGCTGCAAAACAGCGGTTCGGCTATTCTCCCGTTTCAGGTCATCCCGGCTACGTTGATAATTGGATATTGCCGATGACTCCGTCTCTGCTCTTTTAAAATCAACTATATATTTCAGCGCTTCACCGGAAAGAATATGCTCCAACACAGTCTCTATTTCCTCCGGCGAAATGGACTTCTCAATTAATCCAAGTAGATTGTTCTGTTGGCGGATACAAAATGCAACTGCTTGACGCATATGGATTATAGCCGGACCGTAACTTCCATATAATTCTAATTCCTTGTAGTGAATCAGGTTGAGAAGATTGGTTTCCAGCTCTCTGTTTTTCTGCAACCCGCTGAAAAAAATACATCTCCCACCCTTTTTCAATTTGCTTATGCAGAGGCTAAAGGCAATATCACTGTCACAACAATTCACACCAATATCAAAATCAGCCTCAACGGTATCTTTACATAATTCAATGGTATTTTTCTCACAGAGACCACGTAGCCTCTCAATTTTACGTTGACTCTTTTCGACAACAGTGACACTGCAATTCCGTTCACGAAAAACCAGGGCGGCGACCATCCCAAGCACTCCACCACCATAAATGATCACCCTCTCCATATCCGCGAGCATAATTCTTGCCACACCGTTTAATACGCAGGCAACAGGCTCGGCAAAGGTGAGTGCATGCGGATGAACGGACTCCTCCACCGGCAGCACAGACCCCCGCGGGACGCGTACATATTCGGCAAAACCGCCATCTGAATGAAAACCGATGATTTGTATCTTTTCGCAAAGATTCTCCCTGCCCGCCAAACAATATTCACACTCTCCACAAACCTCACCGGGCCAAACCACAGCAAGCTGTCCAGTTGTCTTGTCAAGTGTAATTATTTCGTGACCCAATACCCTGGGTAAAACAAGATCACGGTGACCCTGCTTCCACATTTTAGCGTCAGTTCGGCATATTGCACAACAGTGAACGGGGAGTCGCAGATAACCTTTTTCCTGTTTGGGAGGTAGACTGTCATCCAAACACCGCAATTCACCACATTTTTTCAAAGCATATTTCCTCATCGCTCCACCCCCTCGCCAAAAGGCTCTTCATTGATCGTCAACTTGACAATAGACGCTGCAATCCCTCTTTTTAATAAATTGCCATGTAGTTGCCTAATCTCAGGCAATCTATGCATGTCAAAAACAGAGGCCTTTTCCATGGGACAGAGAGTTCCCTCGCCGTTTTTAAAACGAAAATATTCGTTACCGGCTTTAACAACTAGTAATTCCATCATAACCTGGTCACCTCTCGTTGCAATTCAGCCAGTTTTGCAAGACCTGCACCGGGGTCATCATTCTGTACCTCAACCCAACGTTTAAGGGTCGGCAACACCTGTCCCGAAAGTAAAATATCCCTAGCCATAACAACGCCTTCAGCAATTGTCGGTACCACTTTTTTCACATAGAAAATCAGGGCGCTATTTAATATAACCGCCTCGCTCCGACTGTTTTCACCCCTGCCCGTCAATAGTTGATACATTTTCAATGCAGCCCCGTCCCTGTCGGAATCTGCGGCGAGAAAACGGGGGTCATGCCTGCCGAGTCCAACTTCTTCAGGCTCAAAAGAAAACTCGTCCACTTTATCTCCATGGAGATGAACACAAAAGGTTGTACCGCATACTGAACCTTCATCCATTCCCTTATCACTCCCGGCAATAGCCCCATACACCACAAGGGCATCACTGTAACCAATTGCCCCCATTACCTCCGCCACCGGATGTAAAAGAGACTTGGAATATACACCCCTGACCGCAATTTTCGGCATGGCCGGATGGGCAAGGGATGCGGCTATATTCAGTGGAGAACCGAAATTTATCCGGGAAAGGATGCGGCCGAGGGCCAGGGGATGAACCTCCGGACTCATACCATTAAAAAGACCAATCCCCACCTCCTTAACACTTCTTTTCACCACATCAACGCTGCATTCAACATCCACCCCGAGACATTCCGCCATATCAACAGTACCACAGGAAGATGTTATGGCCCTGGCACCATGCCTGGCCACAACCACCCCGCCCGCTGCGGCAACAAGTGAGGCGGCCGTACTGATATTAAATGTTTTGTAACTATCCATACCCGTGCCACAATTATCGACAATGGCAAAGTCGCTTAGATCAACTTTTCTGGTATCAAGTTCATACACGGCCCGCCAGCCCCCGGCAACCTCCGCCGCCGTTTCACCCTTACTGGTCATAGCAGCCAGAAAACCACCCTGCTGCATCTCGGAAACCTCATTATTTAGTACCATGCTGAACGCCGAGTGGGACTGATCCCTGGAAAGGTTCTCCTTGGCAATCAAGCGATTAATTATCTCCCCGATTTTTTTGTTTTTCTCCATATCCACTTCCTTTTCTCCCTGATCATCAGCTCCATCCCTAACCTCTTTTATCGGTCAAAAGAACGGCTCAATACGCAAGCCCGCCAAGCTACTGCATAGTTAATGGATGGAGCACAATTTTTAAGATAGCCCCATGGGCGTACCTGTATGAATACGGAAAACAACAGAAAAAGACAGATCTCCGTATCCGTAAACTGAGTATAGCCTATCCCGACACGGGAATGCGGCGACGCAACCCGTTGCGATCATAAGACAATACTCTTTCAGATACAGAGGACTCCAGTGGTTGACTCTGAAATATAGATCGACACTGACCCATACGTGCAGGCAGGCTTTCTGACTTACGAATTATCCTGCTAAAGCAGCCGCCTTCCCAGGTAAAAAAACCCAGTGGCGTATCCCTTGCAACAACGGGATAAAAGAGATTGAGAAATACAACTCCAGCTACCGCAGCCTTCGCATACAGCAAGGACTGGCTTGTGACGGATTCCCACCGTCTTTCCTATTTAGCCCCCCGGTAAAGGAAGGGATTTCACACCCGCAGATGACCATATACACCTCTTGAACAAAAAAATCAACTGCGGCAGCAACAAATATAAACCTGTAGTTATACCCCATTAGGGGCATACGGATTGATATGAAGTAAGCATTTTTCCATCAACACGAACGATGATAACGCATTTATCGGGATCACCGCCGACATTAAAGCTCATCTTGCCGGAGGCACCATCAAAATTCTTAAGTTGGACCAGGGCGTTTTTCACCGCAACACGATCATTAATTAACTCCCCCGTTAAACCACCCGTATTTCTGATGGCCTGCAACAGGGCCCGCACTCCGTCCCAGGTAAGTGCGGCCGGGGCATCGGGGTATCTCTTATATGTTTTTTTATAGAGTTGAACAAACTGTTTGTTGAGACCGGTGGCACCACCCGGAGCATAGTCTCCGGCATAGAAAAGCCCTTCACAGTCAATTCCGCAGGCTCCGATCAGGTCACCCCCGGCCCAGGAACCGCCACCGACAATTGGTATGCTTAGCCCCACTTCCTTTGCCTGCTTCACTATGCGCGCAACCTGGCCCACGTGCTGGGGAACGTAGAGTATTTGTGCATCTGACTGTTGAATCCTCTCCAACTGTGGTCTAAAATCCGCATCCCCGGTTCGAAAAGTTTCAATGGCCACCACCGAATCCAAACCATTTACCGCGGTAAATGCCTCCATAAAATTCTTTTTCATTCCCCTGGGGGCCGGACTAACGATATCGTAAAGTATTGCAGCCCTTTTCGCCTTAAATTCATGGGCCACAAAAGAGGTTATTACGGGCCCCTGTTTTGTAAATATTGAATTACTACGAAAAATAAAAGGCCGATTTTTCGTGGTTATGGGCGAAGCCGACCATGAGGCTATCATCGGCGTGGCAAAGGCATTAACCATCTGTCCCACCGGTATGGCATGGCGACTGCTGAGAGGCCCGACAAGGCCTAAGACCTGAATATTACTGACCTGATCCAGGGCAACTTTAGAAGCCACGTTGGGGTCGGAGGTATTATCACCATAAAAGAACTCCACCCCGTATATCTTAGCACCGACTCTCAGGCCACCGGCGGCCTCAATATCCTTCCGTACCAATTCGGCAGCATCCTTTGCGTGATTGCCGGCCTGTTCCAACCAGCCGGTCAGGGGAAGATTAAAGCCGATTTTAATCGTTTTTTCCGCCGCAACCGCAGCACCATAAGTAAAAACAGTACAAGCCAAAATCAATAACACTAAAAACGGCCCTCTCTTCATCACCCACCCCACGTTAAAATAAAAACGGCCTGGTAAACAAACATGGCCTATCCCGCCGAAAACAATAATGAGAGAAAAGACTAGTTCATTTCAACATTACATGCAATATTTTTTGCCCTTGAAATCCATGATTCACAGCGTGATACCGCGTTTTTTAAGATCCACCGTGGTAAGATTATTGTCTTCGAGCAGACGCATAATTTTATGGCGCGGACTGATATTCGATAAAAAAAGCAGACCGATCAAGAGAAGAAAAAAAATCACACCGACCCTATCTCCACCACGATATGTGGAATAAGCCAGAGGCAAAAAGAGAATCCCCATATACAACATACGCTCGTAAGCTGTCTTCAATAGGAGGGTAAGATTCTTAAAATCTTCATCGGAAAGTTCAGGTATGCACCTATGCTGCAGACTGGAAAGTCCCCTGCGACGTACCTGAAAAAGATACACAACGGCCGCGCCGGCCACCAGATACAAAAGCGCTGTCAACTCATCGGATGTCATGGTTTTTTCGAGGTTATTCATATACCCGACCGAAATCATTATCGGTCGGGCATATTATGATTTAGTGCCTTTATATAAAAGTGCCTTCACATTGTTCGTTATGGTTGTGACCTGATAATTTGGTTCAGCCATGCTGGTTACTCCGTGAAAGCTGTAATAAAAAACAAGGCACTTATACCGGCTTACCGGTCATTTCCGGTGTTAGTTTACAATAACACCTGCCATATTGGGAATTTGCATACCATGATGAAACAGGTAGGCGACAATCACTGCCACAGGAATAATAAACAGAAAAAGTGAAACAAAATAGACCCAGACCATTTTTCCAAATTGCGCTTCAGCAAGTTTCCGGAAATCGGTAATGATACCAAGGCTCATAAAAGTAAGCATAAAAAATAATTTTCTCATGCCCTTTTCAACAGCAACGGCGCCAACCTTGGCGTTTTTCAAAACCGCAATACCCGCATCGGTACTACCGGACTGACCCGGACCAAAGAAAATTGCCAGATAAATCCACCATGCGGCAAAATAGCCGAGGACAAATTTGGGGAACCTGAACCAGACCTCGGAAATAGGTACCCTGTCACCTTCATGTTTCTCAATTTTATAAACCCAGAACAGAGCAAGTATAAATGCCCACAACCCTATAAACATGTCAATCCAGATCTTGGTCATAACCGCGCTGGTTGTTATAACGCCGGGCATCCAAACGGTTTTGCCATTGCTGTCCTTCTCCACCTTGGCCCGCATGAATTCGTCCAGCAACTCACCTGCGGCTGCATCGGCGCCATCGGTTTTAACCGCCATACCCATGGCCGAGCCTGCCACAAGAGGATCCGAGGTCCCCGGCCAGACATGGGTAAAAAGACCCGGTAAAATCACAAGCTCAATCACCGCATAGACAACAACCAGGGCCGAAACCATAATGGAGACGATGGGCCGGGCCCGAACAGCTCCGCCGGTTGCCACCGCGGCGGACACTCCGCAAATTGAAATAGCCGAACCAAGTACGGCCGCCGTCTTTCTCGGCAACTTAAAGATAAGCCGGGAAATTGTGTAAACTCCGGGCCAGAATATCAGATAGGCAACAATGGTTGCAGCCGCACCGGCCGTAAAAAGCTCAAAGGTAAGATGGGCCATCTGTTGCCCCACCTCCGCACCTTTTGCACCAAGACTTGAACCTGTCAATACAGCTTTTATTGGTAAATATCCTACCTTGACCCCCAGAAATACAATAGCCGTTTTTATGTACCATTCAGGTTTTGCGGCCTCACTGAGGTATCTGGCCAGCGGTTTAAAAAAATTACCTATAATCAAGCCGACAATAAGGGCAAGAATAAAAGAAGCGCCACCTCCAAGCGACAGGGTAAATGTGCCTTCCGGAAAATGGCTCTTCTTCAAATCAACCGCAGATGCCGCAAAAAAAGCATTATGGCCGAGAAACCATACGGCATAGGTCAAAAAGAAAATAATTGTCCAACCCGTTACAAAACGTTTAACATCCCATTTTTGAAAATAAGCGCCTATGGTAGTTGCTATGGTGAAAACCACATAGGTCGCCAGGATGGAACCAATGGGCCCCAGGGCTTTATAGGTGGCTTTCGCCGTTAAACTGTATTTCCCTCCCAAGGCATAAAATGCCTTATCCATGGTGACTATTTTTTTAGCAATCGCTCCATCGGGCATGCTGGCAACCCATATTTTTGGATAAGATATCCAGCCAACCAGATCGACGCCCGCCAAGGTCAATAAACCCAAGGCAAAAAAGGCAAGGCCCAGCCAGACCGCCCACCAGTCTTCAGTTGTTGCCATTCCCGAGTACCAGTATCGTTGTGTTTTAGCCATACTCTTTCCCCCTTTACAGCTGATATCGAAGAGGCAATTCCAGGATACGGTTAAAATAGTGGTTCATATATGGCCGTATCCACATGGGTATTACCTCATTATCAAAACTCATGAAGACATCCAGTGACTGTTCACCCTCCAGCTCACGACCAAAAGCATCCTCAACTTTACGATCAAGCTCATTCATGGAAGGAGCACTCAGGGTAATATCATGGTTAGAAACAATCCAATTCCTGCCATCATGATTTAGAACCATCTCCACAATCTTGTTTTTCTTTTTCTTACGAAACAAAGGCCAAAAAGCCATACGCATCCTCCATCAGTGAAAGATTGATGTTGGCACTAGAATTAAACCGATAATCAGGGCTACAGCCGCACAGGCAAGAGAGCCCAAAACAAGTTTTGTCTCCACCGGCTCCCAGGGCTCGGCCCCTTCCAAAACACTTGACGTATCCATATCTTCTCCGGATAATGTTCCTCCATTTTGATCACTTTGATTTCCAGACATATAAGCCTCCTCTGCTGAAATTATTTTAAACCCGTGCCCCATGCACAAATTTTAAAATAAAAGTAGCAATCACCGTGCCCAACGAGAATAAACAGAGCATATGATATAATATCAGGATGTTAAAAAGGAATTGCCAAAACAAGGGAATAAAAAGAAAAGGAAAATATGCTAGATAGTTTTTGCAGTGGAACCTAAATTTTGCATCAATTTCTAAATGATTGAGCAGAAATACCGTATTTATTTAAAAGATGCTGTAGCGACTGACGTTCAAGACCACACTCCCGCGCCGCCTTGGAAACATTCCCCGCCGTTGCAGACATCAGTTTGGAGAGATAAACGGTGCTGAATTTTCGCAAGATCTCGATTTTTGCAGAACGATAATCCATGGCAATAAGATTCTCTATATCACTGTCCGAGCATAGGGAATGGCCATCACCAAGGTCGAGGTCATCCGGGTCTATTACATCCTCTCTACCCAGGAGAATTGCCCGCTTGAGAACATTTTGCAATTGACGAACATTACCCGGCCACGATGCGCCACAGACAACGCGCATGGCATCGGGGGACAACATCTTCTGCGGACGATTCAACTCCGCACAAAACTGCTCCACCAGTTTTTGACTAAGGAGAGGAATATCATCAATCATCATGCGCAGGGGCGGCATGGGCAAAGTGATTTCATTGATGCGAAAATAGAGATCTTTGCGAAATGTTCCCTCCTGCACCCCCACCTGTAAATTACAATTTGTCGAGGCCAAGACACGAACATCAATCTTACGGGTGGCGGTATCACCAATGGCCCGTATTTCCCGTTCCTGCAGAACTCGCAACAATTTAGCCTGAACAGCCAAAGGAATCTCGCCTATTTCATCGAGAAACAGGGTAGACCCTTCAGCTGCGGCAAAAAGACCGGGATGATCCTTATCGGCGCCGGTAAATGCACCCTTTTTATGACCGAACAGTTCACTCTCCAGTACCGCTTCGGGGATTGCCGCACAGTTTACTGCTATCATTTCCTTTTTGTTGCGGCCACTTAACCGGTGTATTGTTCTGGCCGCCAATTCTTTGCCTGTCCCCGATTCCCCGGTAATAAGTACGGTAACAGCCGAGTCGGCAACACGTTCCATTATGGAAAGCGCCTTTTGCAGAGCCGGGCTTGAGCCGATAAACTGCCTGGTAAGCTGATGCTTTTTAACCGCTCTTTGAAGCTCCAGATTTTTTTCGATCAACTGCCTGCGTTCAAAACATTTACTTAAGATATGAAAGAGATGTTTATGCTGTAATGGTTTTGTTACAAAATCACAGGCACCTTTCTGTAGAGCATCCACCGCCTGATCAATTGTACCGTAGGCCGTCATAAGAATAACATCGGCTTGGGGGTAGTCGCCCGTGATGGTCTCCAACAATTTCATGCCGTCCATATCGGGCATACGAATATCCGAAAGAACCAGCTGGCACCTCTTTTCCTTTAAAATTTCCAGGGCGGTTTTCGCAGATGAGGCAATATACACCTTACAACCAAGTTTTGATGTAACAAGGCGTTTCAACCCGGAAAGAAGATCAATTTCGTCATCGACGATTAGCAGCTTATTGGTGATCATGGCTACCTAAAAATTATATCCAAATATTACGCACAGAAAATGGTAAAAGAACCTTAACTTCCTGAAACCACAGTTATATTCTTGGCCATAAAAGATTCAGGGCAAGAAACAAACCACAGAATACCCACCCTGTACCATTATCAATTTTTATGCGTACCGCCAATGTTTTCAGATGTTAAAGTACTATCCTTTTCAATCAGCATACACTGGACTTCCTTTGTACAGATTGGCCGATGCTCGACCCCTTTCGGAACAACACACATCTCACCTTCTTTAAGGTCAACTATTTTATCTTTGAATTCCAGCTGTATTTCAGCTTCTTCAGGCTGCCATCAAGTCTGGTTTGATTCATGCCACCACCTCTTACTTGCAGCTTGTCTGCGTTAGCCATTTTTTATTCCCCCAAAAGCTGCAAAGCATGAATTTTTATGCAAAATATCTACTTTGTTAAAGCCTACTTTTCTTAGTAATTCAAGTTGATATGTTACTGGTCTTGGAGAATCTTCCTTATCAATATATGCAAAAACTTTGCTTTTATACTCTTCTCCACCAAGAGTACAAAGATACTCACCGTACCGCTTCCACATCATGGAATGAATAGCAACGGATTCATGAAAAACCAAATCAGTAATCCATACGCTTCCGCCGGGCGCAGTTAAATCATATAATTTTTTAAATGATACTTCCCAATCTTTATCATCCCTAAGATGATGCAAGACTGCGGCCGCTAAAATAATATTGTAATGATTTTTCGGCAAATCAATCGTTCGAAAATCTCCAGCATAAATATTGATATTATTTTGATTTACAGATCCAATACGCTCTTTAGCCTTGTTAAGCATGGGTAAACTCAAATCGACGAGATCACAATCAAAAGATGAGGTATGCTCTAATAGTTTTAAAGAATTATTACCTGCTCCACATCCAATATCTAAGACTCTTTTAATATTACCTGTTGAATTTACAGCCGCCTGTGTAATTAATTCCATCGCCAATGGGGCATCAATTGTTGCTGTTTGACCTGTTTCAATATTTGAGAACCGCTCGATATCATTGTCGAATCGCTTTCTGATCTCTTCTATTGATGATTTTTTATTAATTGGTGTATTCATGTTTTCCTTTGGCTAACGGCTACAATAAAGGTCGCAAAATGCATAACAATGGGCAAATGTTGGCCTGCACCTACAAAAATTTCACTATTACCTGTACAAGCTCAAATTGTCAACTCACCCAACCAGTACCCCTGAAGCAAGCATCAAAGATATCTTATACCATTTGCAAAACCTGACCAGCTTTATAAAAATTTTATTTTGTCCATGCTGACAACGAAAAAAAAACTAGGCAACTACAGGCCTATCAAAAGTTTATGGCGCAGGATGAATCACCGGAGCTCGCCCCAGATCAAGCCCAAACTATAGAATAAGTCTGCTGCAAATATGAAGTGGAAGAGCGGGATCTGTTTACCGTAAGGCGTGGTATTTTCGGCAAACCTGCATGATCTAACATTCTCAACCTGCTACAATCGATATTTTTCATATAACCATGGAAGATTACCGATGAAACGCCCCCCCCGCACTTCCTACCCCAACATTTTCAGAAGTCAAATCAAGATTCACAGCCTGGCGGAAAAAATAAACACAGTAAATGTATACCTGAAGAATTGTGGGAAGCTGCGGTGGCGCTGAACCCGGAGTATTCCGTCCATAAGATATCGAGGGGCTTGAGTCTTAGTCATGCAGATCTAAAGAAACGAATTGCATCGACCAAGACGAGGTCTGCACACAGCAGCAATATGTCGCAATAGATATCCCTCCAATGCAGTCCGCAGAATGTATCATCGTGATGGAACACCGCACCGGTAATAAAATGAGGATGCATTTCAAAGGTTCGATAAATCTTGATCTGCAATCATTTGCAGAGTCATTCTGGAGTGAAGCATAATACAGGTAACACCTCATATACGAATACTACTGGCAATCGAACCGGCAGATTTTCGCAAAGGCATTGACGGATTGGCAGGGATCTGCAGGCAGGTACTACAGGCAGATCCTTTTGACGGAACACTTTTCATATTCCATAATAAAAAAGGAACATCCATAAAAATAATAACTTATGGTGGTCAGGGGTTTTGGTTATGTCAAAAGCGTCTTTCCAAAGGACGTTTTAGCTGGTGGCCAAATAAAAACAACCAGCAAACGAGAATGCTGGCAGCCCACGAATTGCAATTGCTGCTCTATAACGGCAATCCCAGCACGTCAGCAGTTGGTGAGATGTGGAGAAAAATTAAAGCATAAGCAGATTTATCGGAACACACTTTTTTAAATATGGTACATAGTTCTCTCAATTCAAGGAGAATTATATGCGCTATTGTGGACGGGATTTTACAAAAGAAGAAATCGACTGGATCAGACGACTGATAGAAGATCGACCAGAGATCAACAGAACAAAGATATCAGTTCTGCTGTGCCGGCAAATAAACTGGTTCAAAGCATATGGTGTCAGATTTGGTCTAAACTATTACAGTTAAGAATGGAAAAAGATGGTCTTTTTACTCTTCCTGCTCCCCAGGGAAAGCATACAAACCGTATAAAAAAATACGCCCTCTTCTGGCAATACAACAGCCAGTGGTTACCAAAAAGGCGGGGGAGTTTAACCCGGTCCTAAATGTAATAGACAAAAAAAGCAGTGCGCTCTGGAGTGAGTTTATCTTAATCATTGGCAGGAATTGACCCTTTTCTTTCAACATTTCTAGAGTTATTGCACCATTTCCGTTAATAATTTTTGATAATGTCTTCCTTGAAACATGTAAGGTCGAGGCTAATTTTGTGATGGTGTGGAAAATGACTCCAAATAATCATCCTTTATAATTTCTCATGGATGTGTTGGCTGTCTTGTCATTTCTTTCATGGATGTCTCCTCAATGATAATTGTAATAATTTACGATGTAAAAATTGCCATCGAAAAATTTGAAAAATATTCTCCAGTTGCCGGAAATATTTACAACATATTGCCATTTTAGATTTCCTGACAATTTGTGTAAATTTGATCCAGGATAACTCATATCCCGAATTTCACTGGTGCAAATAATCTGTTTATCGATTTGTCGAGATAGCCTTGATGAAGCTATCTCCAAATTCACGGGTTACAGGGGTTTTCCAATAAACTTATTCGTGATAATAAAAATTTGTTAAACCAGATTATTTCAAAGCGACTGAGCCCCCTGCAATCCGGTGAAACGATTTATCTTCTTATTTTGTACTTTAAGTTGAGTTCAGCACTTGCTGACTGCAACCTTTTGTCCGCTGTCCACAGGGGTATTTGATCTAATTTTGCTGAGGCCAGAAGGTGGATGTCGACAAAGCCAATACCTTTATCATTTATTTTGTTTTGCTCAATAAAATAAAGAAATTCTTCGAACTCAACAAGAGATATTTGAGGTAATGCTTGAAGTAAAGATATTATTTCTTGCCTGTTTTTTATATTACCACAGGCAAGCTCCCCAATAATATAGGGATGACAAACCACACTACCATTAAAGAGTAGTTTTTCTAGCTGGCGGTCATTATTTCGGAGGTGATTGACCCAGACTGAAGTATCAACAAGTACCATGGTTATGATTTTGTTGTTCTGCGTCTGGGGATGTTACGTAGACCTTTTTCTGTGCCACCAAGAATTGCAAGACGTTTACTACTTTCTCGTGCAATCAAAGCTTCAAGGCCTAGTTTTACTAAAGAAGTTTTCTCTTTTATGCCAGTTAAAAGAGATGCCTTTTCCAAAATTTGATCATCTATGTTTAATGTTGTTCTCATATGTATAAAGATGCATCATTTATGCATACATGTCAATCTTTATTTTGGAAGATAATCACCCGGTTCATCCGGTGTATTGTCTCGTTAGATCAACAGTAATATTACTCTGTCTTCTATGTACGGAAATACATAACTGTTAAGCTGAGACCCTCTCCACCTTGCCACTAATATGCTTGAGCATGGTAACAATAATCCGCGTTTTGCTGGAGCTTCCTTCTCAACCGCACAAACCAAATTATAAAACTAACGTATTTCTAACGCCAACCTAATCATAACCTAATAAATGTCATTTACATATTCCCGAGCATATTAATAATGGGAATTATATTCATTTGGTATCCATCATTATAATAGTAGGGGATGTTGGTGGATTAAGGTAACATCAAACTTTTTTCTGAGGTTAAAAACATAAAGTGAAAAATAAATTAAATTTTGTATTTTGGGGGTCGTTATTGGTTACTACTTGTTATCTGGGGGCCGAGTTCGCAATGGGTTCCAACACTCTTCTTGGTGACAATGCAGGGCAATTAATTAACGGCGACCGTAACAGCGCCATTGGAATCGAAGCCGGCTACGGGATGCAAGGCGACTACAACAACGCCACTGGGTACTACGCCGGGAGGAATATTAAAGGCAACCGTAACAACGCCATTGGACAGGGCGCCGGGGGTATGCTTAAAGGCAGCTACAACAACGTCATTGGATTAAGTACCGGCAATGGTTTGAATGGCAATACCAACAACGTCATTGGAAGCAACGCCGGGATGTCTCTTAAAGGAGACGAAAACAACGCCATTGGACAGCGCGCCGGGGGGAGCTTGGAAGGCGACAAAAACAACGCCATTGGAGACTACGCTGGGCAAAGGTTGGAAGGCGACAAAAACAATGCCATTGGAAACAACGCCGGGAATAGCCTTAAAGGCAGCGGCAACAACGTCATTGGAAACAGCGCCGGGCAGAATTTGAAAGGCGACTACAACGTCGCCATCGGACATGAGGCCAACCGCGGAGGCAGCACAAAAAATAATTCCATTGCTGTCGGCAGTAACAGCTCGTCCAGGACGGATGCTGTGGCAATGGGGCATAATGCAGCCGCCGACGCAACACATTCGGTTGCACTTGGTGCAGATTCTTCAACTACTCTTAATCCTGCGGCAGCTCAAGCCGCTACCAGCAATATTCAGAGGATAGGCAAGTTAGTCATAGTTGAGGGAACCGATGCCACGGG
>CAZQOD010000079.1:0-15953 GCA_964594945.1 uncultured Desulfopila sp. | reverse complement strand
GGCCGGAACTGGTGGACGATTGCAAACGGCCCATGGTATCGTAGACAAGATCTGTTACAATATTATTGGCATCAGTTATCTTTTCTGGTTTGCCATGGTTATTATATAGCTCAAACAGGGTTATTTTCGGCGTTATTAATGGTTCATATCTTTGCTGAACCTATCGATTATAAATTTAGGCTGCGCCATTACCCGAGGGTATTTTATAGTTGATGGATGGTATACAATGTTGTACACATTGCTTAGGAATGGAGTGGTAGTCTGTATACACAATAAGGGAGTGAACTATGCGTACTGAAGAATTCATTAAACTTGAAGATAAACTCGGCGCCCATAACTACAAGCCGCTGGATGTTGTGCTTACCAAGGGGGCTGGGGTCTGGGTGTGGGATGTGGAGGGTAAAAAATACCTTGATTGTCTATCGGCGTATTCAGCCGTAAACCAGGGCCATTGTCATCCGAAGATCATGGAAGCTCTGGTTGGGCAGGCGGCAAAACTGACCTTGACGTCCCGTGCCTTTCGCAATGATCAGTTGGCGTTATTATATCAGGATCTATGCGAACTCACTAATTCACACAAGGTTTTGCCCATGAACAGTGGTGCTGAAGCGGTGGAGTCGGCAATTAAAACCGTGCGTAAATGGGGTTATGAGGTTAAGGGGGTACCCCAGGGTCAGGCGGAGATAATTGTTTGTAGTGAAAACTTCCATGGCCGTACCCTATCCATTGTCAGTTTCAGTACGGATCCGAAATCGCGTGATGGCTTTGGCCCGTTTACTCCCGGCTTTAAGGTGGTTTCCTTTGGTGACCTGGATGCCTTTGCAGGGGCGATCACCGCCAATACCGTGGGTTTTATGGTGGAGCCCATCCAAGGTGAGGCGGGTGTGATTATTCCCCCCAAGGGTTATCTTAAGTCTGCAAAGGAGCTTTGCGAAAAAAACAATATAATTATGGTCCTGGATGAGATACAGACGGGCCTTGGCCGTACGGGAAAACTCCTTGCTGAAGAACATGAGGGTATAGAAGCCGATCTTACTCTGGTGGGGAAGGCTTTATCCGGCGGATTCTATCCAGTGTCTGCGGTTTTGTCCAATACCGAGGTGATGAATGTACTGCAACCCGGAGAGCATGGTTCAACATTCGGGGGTAATCCCCTGGGATGTGCTGTGGCCCGTATGGCTCTGCAGGTCTTGGTTGAAGAAAATATGATTGAGAACTCCGAGAAGATGGGGGCACGTTTTCTAAAAAAATTACAAGAAATAGATAATCCCCTGATTAAGGACGTACGGGGGCGTGGCCTGATGATAGCGATGGAGCTCTCCCAAGATGCGGGGGGCGCACGCAGGTATTGTATGAAACTAAAGGATAACGGCCTTCTTTGCAAGGAGACCCATGATCATATCATTCGTTTTGCGCCGCCGCTTATTATAACTGAGGAGCAAGTTGATTGGGCCGTGGAGAATATTGCGAAGGTAATGGGCTGTTGATCTGATAGCGGTTCGATGTATTGGCCATTAAGCGGATACGGGTTGCTTTGTTAGGACGTGGTCTGTATCCGTTTATGGTTGTTCCTGAGCCTTTGTTTTAACGTTGCATTCTCCCGGATGTTGCGTATATTGTTAAAGTGGTTGATTTGTTGAACACCTTGATTTATAAGTAAAAATTTGGTTTATTTCCTTTGATTATCCGCCTTGTCTCTCCTTTTGGCCTAAATTCTCGTGGCCGTTTCAGTCTTTTACTGGTACTTTAGTGCCTTACTCCGTAAAAGCTGTAATTAAAAATAAGAAATAATAGACCAAAAAACCCGGATGCTAATAACAGAAACAAGGCATTTATACCGGCTTACCGGTCATTTTCGGTGTTAGAAATCCCTTTTATATTATGCGTGCAGGACTGCAGGTTGCGGGTAATGTGGCCGTTGTGTTTGCGGTACGTCGCCGGGTCATTTTGCGGATAGGTTTATCCTTCGATAAGAGGCGTGTAATCAGGTAGATATGAAAGTTGCTGAAGTCCCCCAAGATGAAGGTATGATAGGAGATGCCGGTTGTGAGGTGTGTTATGCCGTGGCTGAAAATGGTAAATATACCCTGTCTCCAAGTCTTGGTTGGGAGGCAAAAAATGTTGTCAACGACCAGGCATGGGCGCTTATAGCCGAAGAGACTGGTCGAATGCACGACCTGGTAAAAAAACGGAAGATGAGCCCCATTGCCTACTACCAGGCCAGGCATCAGATGGATATTGCATTGTTGGCGCAATATGTAAATATGGCCAGGTGGCGGGTTAAGAGGCATTTACGGCCCGCTGTATTTGATCGGTTACCGGACGGGATCTTACAGCGATACGCAGATGTTTTTTCCTTGTCCCTGGATGAATTGAGAGCAGTACCGGAATTTTTCACACCAGATTTAATTCAACATCGCTAATGACTTCTCAGATAGTTTTTCCCCATAAACAATCGGCCCACTGCGAAAGCGGGGTGACATCAAACCTTCTTCGCTTTCAAGGTATACACTGTTCCGAAGCCCTTGCTTTCGGGATGGGCGAAGGTCTTTTTTTCGGTTACTTACCGTTTATCAAGTTGAATAAACTGCCCTTGACAACTTTTCGTTGTAGGGTGGGTAATATTTTTAAAATTGTTACCAAACGTCTTGGTGTCCAGGTGGAGTGGCAAAGATTCCGTTCCCAGTCTGAGGCCATGGACACTCTTGACTGTTTGCTTGAGGCGGGGATTCCCGTCGGTTGCCAGACAGGCGCCTACTGGCTGCCGTATTTTCCGCCTGCCTTTCGTTTCCATTTTAATATGCATAATCTTGTGGTTATCGGGCGGGATGGTGATGAGTACCGTATCAGTGATCCGGTTTTTGAAAATATAGTTAGTTGTCGCCGGGAAGATCTGCAGAGGGCCAGATTTGCAAAGGGAGCGTTGGCACCGAAGGGCGCCATGTATTACCTGCAAGATGTTCCTTCTGATCTTGATCTTAGACCGATGGTACTGGACGGGTTAAAGGCGGTATGTAAGACGATGTTGAAAACGCCGGTGCCTTTTCTTGGTGTGCGGGGTATTCACTTTCTTGCCAATCGTCTGGAAAAATGGCCTGTTAAACTGGGGGATGAACGGGCGGCTCTTTTCCTCGGGCAATTGATCAGAATGCAGGAGGAGATAGGTACCGGTGGCGGTGGTTTCAGATTTATGTTTGCCGCGTTTTTACAAGAGGCTGCCTCTTTGCTTGAACGTGAACCGCTGCATTTATTGTCTGAAAAGATGACGCTGGTGGGGGATACCTGGCGGCAGTTTGCCAGTTCCGGGGCCAGGGTCTGTAAAGGAAGGGCAAAAGAGATCGATAATTACCACCATCTCGCTGATATACTCAGGCAATGCGCGGAATCAGAGCGGGATATTTATATAAACGCCATGCAAATTTTAGCCTGAACTTGTCGATTGCAAATTTTAGCGCCTTGTTCTGTAAAAGCTGTAATAAAAACAAGAAAAAGGCCGTAAAACCGGGATGATAGTAAGCAGCATGGTATTTATACCGGCTTACCGGTGTTAGGTGATATTTACGTCGCAAACAGGAATAACAGTGAGCATCCACAACCCCCTTATCCAAGGTAACGAGTTATTTTTTTTATATAAGGGCTCTGATGTGCCCGCCTTAAACGGCGTTTCACTTACGCTTGAAGCTGGTGATTTTTGCGGTTTGATCGGACCCAACGGAGCCGGGAAAACCACCCTGATATCGGTTTTAACAACTTTGGTTCGCCCCCGGGCCGGTTCTCTTGAGATAGATGGTGTGGACGCCGTTGTTTATCCCGAAATTGTCCGTGATAAAATCGGCCTCGTTCCCCAGGATCTTGCCCTTTATGATCGCTTGACCGGGTTTGAAAATATTTTGTTTTTTGGCAGAATGTACGGTCTTGACAGGGAAAAACTGCGTAAAAAGGCTGTCTATTATCTTGATATGTTCGGTTTGTTGCCGAAGGCCGGACTGCGGGTGTCCAAATACTCGGGCGGGATGAAACGCCGGCTGAACCTTATAGCGGGTATTATCCACGAGCCCCTTATACTCTTTCTCGATGAACCCACCGTGGGTATTGATGCCCAGTCGCGCCATCTGATTGTGGAAAAGCTGGCGGATCTTAACCGAGCCGGTATGACGGTGGTGTACACTTCCCATTACCTTGAAGAGGTCGAACATTTATGCGGGCAAGTGGTAATTATCGACAATGGTCGAATAGTGATGCGGGGACGTCCGCAGGAGTTAATACGGGAGACGGAGGGATGCGGCGATCTTGGAGAACTCTTTCTTAAAAAAACCGGTGTATCCCTGCGGGATTAATAAATGATAAGCGGCTCAAAATTGTTTGCATCCACAGGTAAGGAACTTCTCCTCTTGTTAAGAGACAGGGCGGGGATGATACTGCTTTTTGTTATGCCCGCATTTTTGGTTATTGTTATCACGCTTGTTCAGGATAAGGTGACAACCACCACGGCTGAAGTGTTGTATGTTGATAATGACGGAGGGCCTGTCGCCCTTGAGATCCGAAAATTATTAATGCGGTCGGAGGTCCTTCGCCTGGTTGCGCCGCCGGGCGGAAAAGAACTTTCTGCGGCCGGGGTAAGACAGCTGGTTTCCCGCGGTAGATACAAATTTGCGGTGATTATTCCGACCGATCTGAGTGAGCGGGTGGAATCCGCTGTGGCGGAGCTGGTAGACAATACCCTTTTCCCTAAGCGAGACAAAGGTGTTATCCCGGAAAGACCTCGAATTATCGTCTTTTTCGATCCCACGGTGCAGGGCAGCTTCAGGGCGGCTCTGAGTGTCTCCCTGGCGCGGGTGATTAAGGGTATACAGGCCCAGCTGTTTGTGGAACGGACCTTGATCCGCCTCCCCGAAAAGATGGTCTCGGCCATGCCGACTCCGATGGCCACATTTCTGCCGAAAGAAGGGTTAGCGGCTAGGAGCCTGTTGCCCCATCTTTTTGACGATTTTTCCCTTATCTCGGTGCAGGAAAAATTTGCAAGCGAAATGGGTTTTATTCACCGACCCAGTGCCGTCCAGCAAAACGTCCCCGCCTGGGCTATTTTTGGTATATTTTTTATTGTCGTTCCTTTGGCCGGTTCGTTGATCAAGGAGCGGGAAAGTGGAACATTATTACGTCTTAGAGTGATGCCCGTTAGTTACTTAACAATTATTTCCGGGAAGATACTCGCCTATGCCCTTGTCTCTGTCGTCCAGTTTGCATTTATTCTGGCCGCCGGGATATATATTTTACCGTTGTTTGGCCTTCCGGCCTTTGATCCGGGGAACAGGCCGCTGTTGTTCGGGATAGTCCTGGCCGGAGTGATTGCCGCCGCCTGTGGTTACGGAATTTTGCTGGGTACCCTGGGTAAAACCTATGAACAGGTTGCGGTTTTCGGGCCGGTTTCCATAGTTATCGGTGCGGCCATTGGCGGCATAATGGTACCCGTTTATGCATTGCCGGAGAGCATTAGATCGTTATGTCTGTTTTCACCCCTGTATTGGGGGCAGAGTGGTTTTTATGATCTTCTTCTTCGGGGGGGCGGGATATGGATGATTTTACCGGAGACAATGTCTCTGTTTGCTTTTTGTCTGCTGACTATTATTGGTGGTGTGGTTATTTCCAGATATAGGGGGTAGAGCGGTTGGCGTTGTTTTTATGCGTTGGTGCTGTTTACGCCTCACGTCTCGGGTGAGTTTGCGGTTGCAAAATTTAATGCCTTACTCCATAAAACCTGTAAAGAAAAATAAGAAAATAAAAGTAATGTTCAACTTAACGGGTTTATAATAGAAACAAGGCACTCACTTGCTGTTTGTCTGCGTTAGGCTCTATGTTTTTTATTGCTGGGACTGTGGAGAAGCTGGTTTTAAACAATTGACTCAGGAACGATTAATGTCATATGAAAATATCACCGGGCTGGAGAAAGAACTGCTCGATCTAATAATCAGTACTTGTGAGCGTGATCCGCAATTGGCCGCCGATATGGAAAAGGACTCCCCCCTGATCGGGCCGGATTCTCTTCTTGGTCTCGACTCCCTGGACGCGGTGGAGATAGTTTCACTTATACAGACGAAGTTCGGTGTTCGCATCACCTCCAAAGAGACCAGTGTTGAAGTCCTGAATTCCCTGCAGACCATCGCCGAATATATTAATACACATCGGTAATGACTTTGTTACGCGAAAAGATAAATTATGTAATTACCGGCGTGGGTATTGTTGGTCCCTTCGGTACGGGCCGTACTGTTTTCAGAAGGCAAATGGAGGGCGATGGACAACTTCCCAAAAGCCGTGGTTACGCCGAAACGGAGCGTTTGCAGGATTTTCTCACACCCCGTCAGTTGCGGCGCACCGACCATTTTTCGCAATTGGCCTTAACTGCGCTTTACCTGGCCCTGGAGAATGCGCATCTTGAGCCTGGAGATTGTCAGGACGGAGGGTTGGTTGTTGCCAGCGGTTATGGGCCACTGGCCAGTGCCTGCGCTTTTAAGGATACGTTTTTTGAAAACGGTGCCCTGGGGGCATCTCCCACCACGTTTACCAAATCCGTCCATAACCAGGCGGCCTCGCATATTGCCCTGCAACTGGGGTTGCGGGGGCCGGTCGCCACAATTTGTCAGCATATTATGCCGTTTCAGCATGCCCTTCTCACCGCCTGTCTCTGGTTGAGGGAAAAAAGGGTGGAAAGGGTGCTGGTGGGTGGTGTCGATGAATTTTCGTCTATTTTACGATACAGTCGTAGTCGTTACCTGGCTGAAGGTAAGAAATGCGATCTGGCAGCATTTGCAAAAGGGGGGACTGTAGCGGCGGAAGGAGCGGCATTTTTTGTCCTTGGAAAGGGGCGGAAAGCTCCAGATTTTCCCTTGCTGGAGCTACCGTTTTTCGGTAATTGTCCATTGCAGGGTGGCGTTATGCAGGGTGACTGTATTATTGTCGCCGATGGCCTGGCCGGTGCAGAATATTGGCCTGAAGGCAGAGTGGTTGATTCGGGTTTTAATTTCCGAGATTTTTATGGATATTTCCCCACCGCCGCCGCGTTGGATCTGGCCGCAATGACCGTCCCCCTGGCCCTCCATAAGAAACATCAAAAAATCAGCCATTTTGAAATGGGAGCGATGGGTCGTTATGGAGTGTTACACCTTAGCTCCGCGCTGAAAAATAATGTAAATCACATTTGTTAATCCGTCGGGCTGTGGTCCAGCTATGCTGGTTACATAGATTATTTTTTATAAATTGGAGTGTTAAGTGGAACATCGGGTAGAAAACGGGAAACTGGTGGTGAGTGGCGTCGGTTGTCTTTGCGCCCTCGGCGCAACCTACCCCGAGTGTGTAGCTAATCTCTATGGCGGTTTGCAAAAGGTGGGGTTACCGACCCGTTTTTCCTACGATAAGGCCGCGCCGTATCCGGTATTTGAGGTGGATGATGCAAAAGTCGACTGGCCGGAGCATCTGCGCGACAGGGGGCGAAGCGCACAGCTTGCCGTTGTCGCGGCGACTGAAGCCCTGGCCGATGCGGGGCTTGTTGCGGCAGATCTAAGTGGCAGGCGAGTGGGTGTGTGTCTAGGTACCACGGTGGGTAATAGTTTGAATAATGAGGAGTTTTACCGGACATATCGACGGGGAGAGCAGCCGGATTTATTTGAGATGGATCGCTATTTTTTAAGTAATCCCGCAGAGCTTATCGCGCGGGAATTTCATCTGTTCGGCGGGCCTGTACTGACCGTGGCCAACGCCTGTTCTTCCGGCACCGATGCCATAGGTATGGCCATGTCGTGGTTGCGCGCAGGTCTTTGCGATATTGTTTTGGCGGGGGGAAGTGACGAATTAAGTCATATTTCATATCTGGGTTTTGGTTCCCTGATGATTAGTTCCGAGGAGGTTTGCAGTCCCTTTGATAAAAACAGAAAGGGTTTGAACCTGGGGGAGGGGGCGGCGATTTTGGTTATTGAAAAGGGTGGTGAAAGGGTGGCGGGAAAATGTAGCGTCAGCGGTTACGGTTGTGGTTGCGATGCCTATCACCTGACCGCTCCGCACCCAGATGGTCTGGGTTTGCGCAGGGCCCTGGCTGAGGCCATGCATGTTTGTGGAATAGAGAAAACTGATATCGGTTTTATAAACAGTCACGGTACGGGCACGGAAGAAAATGATCGCGTTGAGATGCGGGTTTGTTCTGAAATTATGCCGGGTATACCATATTTCAGTATTAAGGGTTGCACCGGCCATACCCTGGGGGCGGCGGGCGCAATCGAAGCTGCCGTTACCGTGGCCTGTCTTTTAAAAGGCAAGCTGCCGGCGAGTGTAGGCTTCAAAGAGTTGCCCGCAGGAGTGGATAATCCGCCGGTCACTGTTGCCACCACGCCTTTTACCGGAGATTACGGTCTGTCCCAGTCCCTGGCCTTTGGCGGTAATAACTCCGTGGTGATTTTTCGAAGGTAATTATTTTTTTTGTTTTTTGTCTCCGGCCATCTTTTTGTCGAGCATGATTTTCAAAATTGTCTTATCGGCTTCTATCATACCGTCGTGGCTGAGGGCCCCCATATTCTGAACGGTTTGCCGGGTTGTATCGCCTATGATGCCGTCGGTATCTTTAACGTTGACACCCTGCAGTGAAAAGAGAGCGGCCTGAACGGCGGCCCCCGCTGCGGTGTTGAGCTTGATGGCGCAACCGGCCTTGGCTCCGTCACAGATAACCCCGGCCAGGTCCTCAAGTATATTTTTAATTGCTCCTTCCATATGGTGAATATCGCCACCGACCAGATAAGTTATACCGGCTGTGGCCCCGGCCCCTGCCGCAACCGAACAGCCGCATACCGCCGATAAGCGTCCGGTATGGGCCTTGACGTAGGCGGTTATGACGTGACTGAGACCGATGGCCCGGAGGAGGGTTTCGCGATCATGCTCAATAAAGTCCTTGATTGCCCAGATGGGCAGGATGGCGGTTAGGCCGTGGTTGCCGCTGCCGGCCGAACTCATGGCCGGCAGATTTGCACCACCCATGCGGGCATCCGCGGCGGCCGATGTGAGGCGCCTTGCAGAGCTGGACATATCATTTACCAGGAGCTTTTGCTTAATCAAACGGTCTATGGCCTTGCCGATACCAAGTCCGCTGCCATGTTTAAGCCCATATTCGGCCAGGGCCAGGTTATGGTTGACGCCTTCTTCCAAGAAGTTTAAGTCGTCATCATCCAGTTCGGTGGTGAGATCAAGAATATCCTGGAGAGTTAGAGCCCGCAACCATTCCTCCAGTTCAGCCAGGGTATGTTTACCGCCAGTTTTTTTTGTTTTGGCCAGGAGAGGTGAATCTGTTTGTTCTTTGTCGTTTAGTTTGAGACTGACAATATTGTTGTGGAGATCAACAATCAACGATTCCGCAATATTTTCACCCGCCGTAATTTTTGTTTTTACATAGAGGCCGACCTGTTCCCTGAGATTAACCTTGACCCCACCGGATTCCAGCAGTTGCACGGCTTTGGCGATGGACTCTTCGTTTAGACTCTCTAATACCTCCAGCCCTCTGCTTGGATTTCCTCCATATGCACCAAGTGCGGCGGCGGTATCCAGCCCCTGCATGCCGTCCGTGCCGGGTATGGCGACGGCCATGCCATTTTTATAAATATTGGGATCGATCCAGATTTCAATGGCGTCAAACTCTTTTTCCGGCAACAGACCGGCTGCCGCCGCCGTACCCAATGCGATGGCAACCGGTTCGGTACAGCCGAGGGCCAGGGTAACTTCCATTGCCAGGATATCCTTGATTGTAAATTTCAATGAGTTCTCCATTGTCTTTGCGTGGGTGTTAACTAGTGCCTGTCCATAGATGGCTATTTTGCCCTAAATCTTCGTTGCTTTTAAAATTCATCGGGCGTCTCGCTTTAAAGCAGATAGCGTAAGCTTCGAAATATCTTATTTCTGGATGGACATTAACTATAGGGTTATGTAGCGAAAATAAATTCAATTTCAATATTTGAACCGAGGGGTAACGCGGCCACCTGTACCGTTGAGCGCGCCGGTGGGTTTTCGGGGAAAAATGATCCGTACGCCTCGTTTACCTCTTGAAAATCACCAAGGTCGGTAAGGAAAATCGTCGTTTTAACAATGTCTTTAAGTGTAAGTCCGGCCTCTGCGGCGATGGCCGCGCAGTTTGTAAATATCTGCCGGGTTTTGGCGCTGATGGTGTCCTGGATCATTTCGCCCCCGGCTGGGTCGATGGGTAACTGACCGGAAACAAAAAGCAGGTTGTCGGTCATAACGGCTTGGGAATATGGGCCGATAGCGGCGGGTGCCTTGGTTGTTGCTATGGTTTTCATGCGATTTTTTCCTTTTGTCTGGTGGTTGAAGATGCGGTTCGTACCTTTTTTAAGTAGTTGTAAACAGTATATTTACTTACACCAAGCAGGGGAGCTATATGTTCCACCGCACCTTTGAGTTGAAATGTACCGTGTTTATCTAAAATGGCCACCAGTTGTGTCTTTTCGCCTATATGCATGGTGGCCGGATGTTTGCCGATTTCTTCGACGCCCTGTTTAAAAAGGGCCTCGATTGTTTCTGCAACTGAGTTGGCAAAAGTCTCTTTGTTTATAGTGTTATCCTGATGTTGTATTGAAGAAAACGGAAGAAGGGCCTGGCTGGCATTGTAAAACTCGGTGGTATCGAAATTGATGCAGAATGCTGCCACGGGTCTGCCTTCTTCGTCCCTATACAGGGTGGTGGTTGACTTGAGGGATCGACCATCGCTTGTGATTGTCTGGTAGCTGTGTATATCGTTGTCGTCCCCTTCCTTCTGATTTATTATTTTCAGGAGCAGGTCGGTTGCCGGGGCTCCGACCTTTCTGTGGGTAACATCACCACAAATATAGATAAGCGAACTTTGCAGGGAAGTGAGATCATGGACGCAGGTTTCGCAATTTTTACCAAAGAGCGCAACCACGGCATCGGCGATCTTATATAAGTTGTGAAATATTTCGTTTTTATCGCGCATATTGGCACCAAGCCGCAACCATTTGTTTTGTGAATATGCAAACTATCATTGCAGGTAACGATCCGTCTGTCAACAAAAAAGTTGAACTCTTCAAAAAAAGTTGAACAAAACCGCTGGAACTGGTTGTAAGAATTGTTGGGAATTATAATAAAAAATGGTAACTATTCGACAAAACGGTAAGAAGCATAAATCTTGCAAAATTTAAGTGAAACATAAAAAACAAAGAATGGAGCTGTTCAGGAAGAAGAGGCTGATACACTCTGTAATAGTTGCAAAGAAAGGTGGTTTATGAAAGCTAAAGCAATGATGATTATGTTGTTGGCTGTGGTTCTTCTCGTACTGGGTTTGCAAAAGGTAGAAGTCTTGCGATTGCCTTCTATGGAGAAATTACAATGGGATGTTTATCACCTCGATAGCCAGGCAATAAAAATTTCTCTATCTGTAGATAGTAAAAAACTTTGGTTGGGTACATTTAAAGGGTTATTTGAGCACGATACCAAGACGGGCAGAACCAAGAAACGGGGAACAGGTCTCTTTGCAAGGGATCCTCGAATCAACAATGTTCTTGCGGATGGAAAGGGTGGAGTGTGGTTTGGCACCGATAACGGCCTTGCCCACGTTGGTAATTTTAATGAGGGTCCTGTTGGCAGGGTAGTACATTGTATGGTGATGGATGGGTTAAAAGGTATATGGTTTGCTACCGATGCCGGTTTACAATATTTAGGTTTTAACGGGGAAAGGAGGAAGTTTTTCAACACCGACAATTCTAGATTACCTTCAAATGGAGTGGGAAGTTTAATAAAGGACGGACAGGGAGGATTGTGGATTAATGCGAACAATAGAATTTATTCAAATCATAGTAAATGTTTGACGCATTTAAAAGCTGATGGCTCCTGGGAAATTATTGATTTGAAATTATCAAAAACACTTGAGCGTAAAGGTTTTACTGGTTTGGCAAGAGATGGGAATAGAGGTATCTGGATAGGAATAAGTGGGGATGGTACACTCTACAGTGAAGGAGGTTTGGTTTATTTTGATCTGAAAAAACGTACTTGGACCCTTTATACAAAAAGTAATTCGGGCTTTCCTTCTGATAGCACTCTGTGCCTGGAAAGTGATGGTAAAGGTGGTGTGTGGATTGGCACAACAAACGGTTTGGCCCACTTCAGTGCTGATAAAAATTGGCGACAGTTCAACTTTGATGATTCCCGGTTGGCGGTATATGATATCAAAAGAGACGTAGCGGACAATGTATGGGTTGCCACATCTAATGGATACGCTCGTTTTCGCCCGTTTACTTTGCGTAATATACCAAAATTTCTTGGCTGTTTTTTTTCTCATAAAAAAAATAATCAAAATCCAAGCTGGGTAGAGACTGCAACCGATGATGCTGACAGTACCCGTCAGAGTGGGTCTGTTAATTTTTCAGAAAATGATCGGCCTTTACTCACTTTTCATAACGCAAAACGTTTACTTGCAAATAAGTTGATGGCTGGAAAAAGAATAAAATTGCCTGAATCAGCCTATTTTGCGGCTGAAAAATCTTTTTATTCGAAACTGCTGGAAGGAGGGAAATATGACGTCTTAGTTGTACCTTTCCAGACACAGTACAATGGTGTAGATCAGATTGGTCGATCTTTTATGACTTATAGACTGGCTCTTGAAATAGAAGCCGGTACCAAACTAAAAGTTGCACCGGTCAACCTGGTTTACAGAGCCTTGGGGAGCCGTGCCAGATATTATCAAGAACAGGAGGTATATGAGCTGGCAAATAAATTGGGAGTTTCCCGAATTATCTGGGGTTATGCTGGTATAAAAGGTTTTAGAGCTCTCTCTGTCTGTGTGGCTGTGCAAACGGGCACTTCTTTGTCCGGGCAATCAAATTTACGATATAAAAATTTTGATTTGAGCAAAGTAACTTTTACCCACCTTCCTTTCCAAACGTTTTCAGGTAATCTGAACCAGATTATGGCTTTTTTGCAGTTACCCGGTTACAAGGCAAGTTCCTTGAAGACATATTCTATTTTACCATATCCGGAATTACCATCAGCCCCTACAATGTTATTTGATTTCAGAACAGAAAATCCTCTCCATCGGGCCTGTTATTTCCAGCTGTTGGGATTGTTGACGCCGGAGAGTAGTGAATATATCCGTAATTATTTTTTCATTCGTTCCTTGGTTGCAATTTCCCAGGTATCTCCGCAAAGTGTCGGTTATAACCTTATTGAAGCCAGGGCCCTGTTATATCTCTATCGACGACCAGCGGCGATGAAAATTTTTGAGTCGCCAAAAGGCATTGAAGAACAGGCCTTGCTGGAATTATTAAACGGTAATCTGACTGAGTTAGCGGCACTGGTTCCGCAAATATCGTCTTCAATTATGAAACTGTTGTCGGAAATAGAGCTGGTCGACCTTAAAGCCGGTTATTCGATGAATCTGAATCAAGATTATAGTGTTGTAACCAGGCAATACCCGCAATGGGAATTTCTTCTTACCCAGCGGATGGCTTTTACTGTTTTTAGGAGATTACAAAGTAATCTGGAGATTAAAAATATCCTGGATTTGGACTTCCCCCTGGAAGGTTATAGTGTCAAAGATCTGAAAAACGGGGCCATGGCGGCAGGTGAAACCAACAGAGAAAGAATTATTTTGGAGTTGGCATATTTTGATCACATTAGACAAATTCTTAAACGGGATGGAGATTATTATTTATCCCTGAAGCTGGGTGGCGGCCCCGATAGATATGACTACCTGATGATGTTGTCGGGAAAAGGGCAGGCAAATTTATTGAAAAGAATCAGATTTAAGTCATCATGGCGGAAAAAATATAGTGGAGCTTTGGCTCTTTTAGATGTTTGTTCAAGTATATATAAAGATCATCCATCTTTTCTTTATCAGAAAATATGGGCCCAATATTATCTACCGGCCAGAAAGGAGATAATGTTTAAAAATAGCATTGAAACGGAAATATACAATAATATTTTAAAAATATTGTGGTACAGCGGAGGGCTGGATAGCAGGTCGCAATATTTACCCCAGTTTTTTAATGATGATTTTATGCAGGAAAGGGTAAAAGCGAATAGGGATCGTTTAACTCCAAGGGAGTTGAATTATGTATTTAAACAGGACTTCCCGCCCCGGATTGATCAGAAAAAGTATTTATATGTTGATGATGTATTACCATGGGTACATGATAATTTTATGATACTTCGTAATGCATATTTAAATTTAATTAAAGAAAAATCATTTGCAGAAGCCAAGAAATTACTGAAAAAATATGGCCATCGTTTTCATGGTAACCCGTATCTTGCGGTATTAAAAGCCGAGCAGGCAGTAAGTGAAGGAAATTTCAAAAAAGCAGAGCAAATATACCATAAAATTATCGACGAAGAAAGCAGCACCTGGATCAATTATCATGGCCTGGGGCAAATGTATATTGCTCAGGAAAGATATGATGAAGCCGGGAAGGCGTTCTTAAGTTTCCCGTTTTTTAAAGGTGAAAAACCATATGGTTACGGTAATGTAACCCTGTCTAACTATTCATATTATGCAGGCGAGGCATTGTTTAGTCATGGTGCTTACAAACAGGCAAAAAAATTATTTGATTGCTGTATCAGCTTTAATACCGGCAGCCAAAGTGATTTGGCCAGTCATATTCGATTGGCGTTAATGGATAACGATTTTAAAACTGCGACGTTTTATGCTTTTAAACGAGCTAAGCGATATAATTCATCGGAAGCTTATGGTCAGTATCTGACGTTTCTTCATCTTCAGGGTGAATCAGATATGGCCTGGGCTTTGTTCTACCGACTTTTAAGCAAGAATGAAAAACCGGATATTTGGTCGTCTGCGATAGTTGGACATAGAGTTACGAACACGGATTTTATCGGACTCAGTGATTGGTTTCATAAAATTGCTGAGTTTGATAAAGTTGATGAAAAGAGGCGATATTTAGCGAGATACGGGGTTTTAAGCCTGATGGATAGAAAACCAAATATGAAAATGGTTGATGTTATTAAATCAGTAGATGACCTGTCGGGATATATTATCAGAAAAGGAACTGTTAATATAAACAACCCGATGAATGAGACAGTGGGACCTGGAGCAATAATCTTAAATTTGGAGAAGGATAAAAAATTAAGAAGTAATAATGTTGTTAAAATACCGTGCTATTCCTCAATTGCCAGGGCATATCTTTTGCTGCAGCAAAAAGATTACAAAAATGCCTTTCACGTATATGAAAAACGTTCTATTAATTATGATTACCGAAATGAAGTTTATGGTAAGGCCCTGCAATCTTATTTGGTTTGGGCAGGTATAAAATCCGGGCACAGGGAGAAAATGGCAAAATTTATTGAATTAATTCGTGGCCGGCACAAGGGTATTGTTAAGGATTTTGATTTAGAACTGGCCATGGCGGCATTTAATGGTGGTATCGGTAACCATAAAGTTGCCGTCAAACATCTGAAAAATGCATTTTCCGTGATCCCTAAGGTTGAGAGACGACCGCAGTTTCCCTGGTATCAACTTGTTGAATTATGTGAATGGTTGTACGAAGATAGCGGTAATAAAAGTTATAAAAAACTTGCTCTGATGTGGGCACAAAAGTATCAGATTATGCAACCGATGTTTGCATGGGCTTATGGTGTTGAGGCTAAATATACAACAAACTCCGAAGATAGAATACGAGCGTTGGCATTTGCTTTGTACCTGGATTGTCAATCAAAACATATCAGCGGTTTTTCAAAACAGGAAAAAGCGGCTGCAAGTAAGTGGATGGAAAAACACAACCCATTTGTAGATAATGAAAACAGGGATAATATTCAAATTAACGGTGTTAATAACGCAATGAACGATATTATGTCGAGCGGTTCTGTTGTTTTAAATTTAATTTAATGTCACATCCAATGTCGACAATTATCACGGGACATGCTTTATTTGTAATGCGGAGGCTCAA
>CAZQOD010000078.1:0-15973 GCA_964594945.1 uncultured Desulfopila sp. | reverse complement strand
GATTCTATCAGGGTTAAACCTTTTTCCTGGGCCAAGGTGTCAAATTTTTTGCCCTCGCTGAGGGCCTTGATTATTTCTTCGCCATCTTTTTCCGCAAGATTCGCTGATTCCGTCTTCTTGTAATCTTTTACCAGGGTCTCCCTTATGGTGGCTGAGGGGGGGATAACAGACTCTTTAATATCCTTTGCCAGAAAAATAGCGTAGCCGGAAGATCCCTTGACAAGGGAACTTAGTTCGCCCTTGTTTAGGGCGAAGGCCTTTTTAAGGAAGATCTGATCGGTAAGAAAGTCTGCAGGTGCGTCGGCCCGGGTTATATAGTTCGTTTCAAGAATTTTGGCATCTTTATTTGCCCCGGCGTATTTTTCCAGACTTCCGGCGCTAATGATACCTTCGTAAGCACTGTTGGCCATCTGGAAGGTGAGGTTTTCCGCCTCTTTCCGCTGCAATTTTTGGATAATTGAGGCCTTAACTTCATCCAGCGGGGTGGTGCCGGCGGGTTTTATTTCCTCAAGGGAGATGATGTGATAGCCGAACTTGGTCTCGACCAGATCGCTTATCTCGCCGGTCTTCATAGCAAATACGGCCTGGTTAAAAGGGGCCACCATGGCGCCTTTTCCAAAAAAACCGAGATCTCCACCATTGGTTTTTGACGGCCCTTCCGAGTATTGCCGGGCAAGGGTTGCAAAATCTTTTCCACTCTTGGCAAGGTGAAGAACCTTTTCAGCTTCTTTTTTCTTTTTATCCCGCACTTCCTGGGGGTCGCTCTCCTTTACGGAAAAGAGGATATGACGGGCGTGTCGCTGTTCCGGTTTCTGAAATTCTCGTATATTGTCCCGGTAATATGCGGCAACTTTCTCATCATCAATGGTGATTTTCTTGGATATATCGTTGTAGGTAAAGATAAGGTATTTGAATTTGATTTGCGGTTCGGTTTTGTAATTATCCTTTACCTTGTCAAACCAGGTCGTTAATATTTCTTCGTTGATCTTTACCTGGTCGAGGAATTTGGAGGGGACAATCTTTACAAAGTTAAGATTTATCTTCTCGTTTATCTGGTTGTAAACATCCATAACCTCAAAATCGGTGACGGTTATTGCAAAACCACTGATCTCCCTGGCCGCAGTTTCAGTTAATTGATCAAAACGAAGGGAGTTTTCAAACTTTGTGGGTGCCATATTGCTGTTGGCGAGAATTTTTTTGTAACGGTCCATGCTGAAGACGCCGTTTTCCTTGAATTGGGGCATTGACTGGATAACTTTCCGTATCTCTTCAGCACTGACGGTGATGCCCATTTCCTCGGCACCTTGGCGGAGAAGAGCAGCTTGAATCAACTGCTGGATAACCTGTTGTTTGATTTGGAAGGTTTCAGCCATTCCTTTTGGTACAACACCGCCGAACTGTTTACTGAGGCGTTGATAGGCGCGATCATAGGAACGCTGATATTGTTGAAATGAGATTTCTTCACCGTTGACCACCAGAGCCGCGTCGCGGCTGTTCATCATATTGGTGCCCACCCCCCAGAATATAAAGACCAGGGCTATAACGACAACTACGATTTGAATAAAAATTGACTGTGATTTGTTACGGAGTAATTGCAGCATGGGTAGTAAATGGGCTAAGGTTTAATAAAAATCCTAAACTACGTTTCTTTTCGGTGCTCGAGTTTCCATCGCTACGTTTTTTAAGATTGCGGTTTGTACAATTATAGTGGCCATGGATTCCAATAACTGTTCGATTTACTCTTTCTTTTTAACCTGCGCAAGGAAAAACCATTGTTCATGGGATTTCAACGATAATAAATTTGGGCAAGTATGGTTTACAACTGTCTGTATATTAGGGGAAAGTACAAATAATTGCCCCGGAGGAGTGGGGGAGAAGGCACTCTTTTTTCCCCGGTTGATTTTATTTCTCGTTTATAATATTTGATTATGATATTCTTTTAGAAACCACATGCCGGTGATGTTTGTTGCTGAAATGTGTTACGGTGTAACACTCTATAATAAAAGCTAAAATTATCTGTTTTTCGGGGTTTGTTGCAGCTGACAAATGATTGTTCATTCACTTGACAAATTGTTTTGCCTATAGTAAAAAGCCCTAATCAGATTTTTGCAAATATGAATCGTGAAATGGCAAAAGATACAAAAATAATATTTAAGGAGGTTTGCAATGCCAACAATCGAACATAATGGAAGCAGTTTCGAGGTTGATGAGGACGGGTTTCTTCTCAAGGGTGACGATTTCAATGATGATTGGATCGATTACGTGAAAGGTGTTGAGGGTATTTCTGATATGACTGACGAACATCAGAAGGTTATTGATGCCCTCCAGGAGTACTACAAGAAGAATGGAATTGCGCCCATGGTTCGTATTCTTTCCAAGACCACCGGTTTTCCATTAAAGAGAATCTACGAGTTGTTTCCTTCCGGCCCGGGTAAGGGAGCTTGTAAAATGGCTGGACTTCCTAAACCGACTGGTTGCGTATAATTACACTTTAGTGCCTTACTCCATAAAATCTGTAAAGGAAAACAAGAAAATAAAGGTAATGTTTAACTTAGCGGGTTTATAAAAGAAACAAGGCACTTACCAGCAGCTTGTCTGCGTTAAGTAATTTACAGCAAAGAGACGAGAAAAAGCGCGTGCCGAGGGGCATGCGCTTTTTTTTTATCCGCCGTTTACTATTTTGTTGAGAAGTGTGTCGTGCCTGGCGGAGATTTTGTCCTGATAAGCGGTTGCAGTAATTTTTGCTCCCTTCAGACCGCCTCTGAGATTTATTTCGGTGAGTTGGTGGTTGCCGTCGGGGGTGAGCATAAGATCCAGATGCGCGTAAGGGAATCTCCCCCGTTTCATCGCCGCCTGACAGAATGAAAGCTGCTCATCCGTGAGGTCGAAGGGTGTGGACTGTCCACCGCAGTGGAGGTTGTTGCGAAAATTGTGTTTATTGAGACGTTCATAGGCCTCGTAGTAGTCGTCTATAATAATGACCCTGATATCCCGGTTTTCTTCCTGAAAAGGTTGGAGAACAAAGGGGAAGTGAAATGAGCCGCTGCTGATGTGGTTATAGAGATCCTCTATCCCGGCAAAGAGATGTACACCGAGTCCGCCGTTTTTTCGGTCACATTTGAGTATTACCCGTGTCACCTGCAGTTTCTTATAGAGGCTGGTGGCGGTCAGGACACCGTGGCTGTTGTAGATGGCCAGCGTTCCCGGCAGCATAAAATCAGCGAATATTTTTGCCTGAAAAACTTTTGACCTGCTGGCAAGCTGTGAAGTGGCTGAGGGCAGAAGGTGGATGCCCCTTTCTACCAGATCGGTCAGGATATATTCTTCGCCGGGATGGAGGCGAACCCGACCGCAGAAGATGTCACCTTTGCCGAGATTCTGGTAGTTGTTAAAAAGTTCCGTGTTGTCGTAGATAACTCCGGGAGGGGCTGTCAAAAGATCATTTCCGAAAATCGTTGGTGGAAATCGGTGAGGTCTTCTTCACAGCTGCCGCAAAAGAACTTTACGTCACCGAGTGCCTGGGAAGATTTATTTTCTATGGTGAAGCTGCCGTCGTTATTTTGAATATAATGGGTTGTGGTAATCACGTCGTCGGTTATTTCAAAAAAGCTTGTCGAATTCCCACAGTGCGGGCACTTGATAAGATTGGCCACCTTGGGTTGATTAAAAGACATGTCCTGCATTAGTTCCTACAAACTTTTAAGGAAACTGCTGTGATTTTTTATCCGGTATGGGAGTCGATAATTATCTGCCCACGTCCGGCAAGAACCGTGAAATTAATTATTTTCGGACAGAGAATTGTTCAAATTATGTCCCTTGGGGGTGGGCAGACTCGGTGCTATTTGCCCACATCCGGTTTGTCTTCTTTTTTGACCTGTGGTTCCGCAACTTCCTTACCGGTTGTGGGTGGAGCATCCTTGGTGGAGGCCTTTATCTCGCCCTGCAGGGCGGCGCCCGGCTCAACGGTGAGACTGCCTGCCTCAAGCTTTCCGTGGATGGAGCAGTCTTTTCTGGCCGTCAGCATATTTGCCTTGATGTTTCCCTCAAGAGTTCCAAAACAGTTGAAAGAAGAGACGGTTATGTCGCCCTCCACCCGACCCGATTCACTGAGTACCAGGTGTTCTCCCTGAATGTTGCCGATAATGGTTCCGTCTATACGTGCCTTTCCTTTGAAAGAGATTTCGCCTTTAACGGTCATGCTCTTGTCAATAATTGAAGAAATCGCCTCGTTGGCAACCTTTTGCATTTCCTGTTCAATATCATCTGATTTTCCAAACATACTCATTTAGATTTTTTCTCCCGCAAAGACTTCTTTAATTTTATCGCCTTGGCTATTTTTATAAACATATAAGGGTTAATCGGTTTTTTATTCAGACAAATTTCGTAGTGGAGGTGGGGGCCGGTTGACCTGCCGGTATTGCCGGCCAGACCTATAATCTGGCCTCTTTTGACCCTGTCACCCCGGTGGACAAGGTAGGCCTGCATATGGGCGTAAATGGTACTGTAACCGTTGCGGTGGTCGATGAGAACATAATTTCCGTAACCGCCGTTGCGAAAGGCCTTTCTGACAATACCGTCCGCTGTTGCGTATATTTTCTCCCCGCGTTTGGCGCGAAAATCAATACCGGTATGGAAACCTTTCTTATGGTTAACCGGGTCAATTCGCTTGCCGAAACGAGAAGTTATCTGGCCCTTTAGGGGCCTGCCGAACGGAAGGTAACGGATTGTGTCGAGATAGCGGTCGGTCTTGTAAAGGAGTTTGTCCCATTCCTTGTCGGGGCTTTCGATAAACGGGCCACCACTGTTTTTGGTACCCGTCTGTTTGTTTTTCGGGAGTTTTATGCCAATGCTGCTGATGATATTTTCGATAAGTTCACTGCGTTCGGTCAGTTCACTCACGGCATTTGAAATCAGGGCTTCTTTCTCTTTCTTAAAGGCTGCGGCCTGTTTTACATTGCAGAGTTCGAGGTTAGTGAGCTGTAAGTTGAGTTTGAGCTGTTCTTCTTCATTATGTTGACGATGTTGGGCTATGATCTCGTCATCAGCCGCGATTCTTTTTTGTAACTGGGCGATTAAATGTGTTTTATGCTGGTTTTTTGTGAATAAAGAGATGGTAAAAAAACTGGCGACCAGAAGAAAACAGAGCGTGGTCGAGGTGACGCTGAGAATGGTGATTAATTTTTTTTTGGAACATGGTAGTCTGTATATTTTACCATTTTCGCCGGCGATGATGATGTGGAATTGTTCGTTCATTCTGAGATTCCAAAAACGTTGTTAATATTTTTGACAAAAAGTACTATGGGACAACGAAGCAATAACCAGCTGTAGCCCTCCTTTTAAAAGAACAAAAATTTGCATAACTTATACTAGGGAGAAGAAAAATAATCAACAATAAAAAGAGATTTCTTTCGGATCAGTTCTCTGTTGAACGTCCTGTATATGCGGGTTTTTTTTGTTTTTGACTAAAGTTAGAAGTCAGGGCGGCGACCCATATTTCCTTTAAAGTTCTTGTTATCCTTATCATGTTAAATCTTATCCAGTGTCAATTGTTGTCTAAATCGTTTGCAGCACAGTTCCTCTTCAAAAATATTAATATTGTTATAAATGAAGGTGAAAAAATAGGTGTAATCGGCCCCAATGGTTCTGGAAAATCAACGCTTTTGAAAATTATATGCGGTTTGGAAGAAGCCGATTCGGGCAGGGTAAACCGCCAAAAATTTGTCCGGCTCAGTTACCTGGCCCAGGACGATTTTTTTATTGATGAGCAGACGATCAGTGAGGCGCTGTTTGCCGCAATATCCGATGAGGATATTGAAGATATAGAAAAATATAACAGGGTGCAGAGTCTGCTTGGTAGAGCTGAGTTTGTTGATTATGAAACCAAGGTGAAAAATCTTTCCGGCGGCTGGCGTAAACGTCTGTCCATTTGTCGAGCCCTCCTGTTTAAACCCGACGTGTTGGTGATGGATGAGCCGACCAACCACCTCGATATAGAGGGGATTGTCTGGCTTGAGAAGATATTGGCCGGGGGACTTGCCCCCGCCGCCTATCTTTTGGTCAGTCATGATAGACATTTTCTTGAGAATTGTACAAACCGGATTATTGAACTTTCCGCCGTGTATCCGGAAGGAACCTTTCAGGTGGCCGGTAGTTATTCGCAATATCTTGAAAAGCGCGAAAAATTCTTAACCGGTCAATTGCGGGAGGAGGAGCGCCTCGCCAATAAGGCCCGTCGTGAAATCGAATGGTTGAGACGTGGAGCGAAGGCGCGGACAACAAAGGCTAAATATAGAATTGATGAAGCCCATAGGCTGACCGATGAATTGGTGGAAGTAAAAAACCGAAACCGGGCGATTAGTAGGGCCCAGATAGATTTTGAAACCAGTGGCAGGAAAACTAAAAAACTTCTTGAGGCTAAAGGTTTGCGGAAAGCATATGGTGACCTGCATCTGTTTGACGGTTTGGATATTACCCTCTCCCCGGGAACTAAGCTCGGCCTACTCGGGCGGAATGGCTGTGGTAAAACGACGCTTATGAAAATTTTGGCCGACGCCGGGAAAAGTGACGGTGTTGCCCCTGATGCTGGGATTATTCGGGTTGCCGAAAAGGCAAATATCGTCAGTTTTGATCAGGATAGATCCGCCATTGATCCGGAGCAGACCCTGCGCAGGGCCCTGGCCCCGGAGGGTGATTCGATCATTTACAGGGGCAATTCACTGCACGTTGTTTCCTGGGCCAAAAAATTTCTTTTTCGACCCGATCAATTGGAAACGGTGGTGGGGCAACTCTCCGGGGGTGAGCAGGCCCGTATTCTCATTGCCGCTTTGATGCGGCAACCCGCCGATATATTGTTACTCGACGAACCGACCAATGATCTGGACATTGCTTCCCTGGATGTACTTGAGGCAAGCTTGATCGATTTTCCCGGAGCCCTTGTTCTGGTAACCCATGATCGCTACCTGTTGGATCGGGTCTGTTTGAATATTTTGGGTTTTGGTGGTTCGGAGGGGGTTACATATTATGCCGATTACGATCAATGGCTGGATGATCTTCCCGCTAAAAAAAAGGGCAAGGGGCAAAAAAAATATTTAACGCCACGGAATAAACCCTCTTCTTCCAAAAAGAAAGGACGGTTATCTTATCTGGATCAACGTGAATACGACCAGATAGAGGAGAAGATAAGTGCAGCTGAACTCCGGGTGGACGAGCTACAAAAAAAGATGGAGTTACCCGAAATTGTTTCTGATCCGGTCAATCTTGATGAATGTTGGCGTGACTGTGAGGAGGCCCGGTTGCAAGTGGAACTCCTCTACAGTCGTTGGGATGAACTGGAAGAAAAAAAGAATGGTTAGTCCTTGGGAAACCGGTATCACCGTTGGCCGGTTATGTCTTGTTGGTGAAAAAAGAGGCTGTTTTTTCAATTACCATGGCGATATCGTCTCTGTTTATGTCGAGATGGGTGACCAGTCGTATCGTTTTGCCGGGGCTGATGAGGATGTTTGACTGGTGCAGGAATTCGGCGAGTTGGGGGGCGGTTGTTTCGTCCATTTCAAAAAAGACCATGTTGGTATGTGCCTTGCCACCTTCTATCTTGATTTCATTTATTTTCCCCAGTCCCTCGGCAAGACGGGAAGCGTTGTCATGGTCAGTGGTCAGACGTTTGATATTATGTTCCAGGGCGTATAGCCCGGCCGCCGCCAGGATGCCGGCTTGGCGCATGCCGCCGCCCACCATCTTTCGCCATTTTCTCGCCTTTTCTATAAATGACCGGGTGCCGCAGAGCATTGAGCCGACGGGGCAGCCCAAACCTTTTGAAAGACAGACGGCGGTGGAGTCAAAATGGCGGGTAATCTCCCGGGGGATGACACCCAGTCCCACCGCAGCGTTGAAAAGCCTGGCTCCGTCCAGGTGTAGGGCCAGGTTTTTTTTCTTTGTAAAAGAGGCTGCTTCCTGCAGATAATCGAGGGGCAGGATTCTGCCGTTCTGGCTGTTTTCTAGGCAGAGGAGGCGGGTGCGGGCAAAATGGATATCGTCCGGCTTTATCTTGGCCTCAATCTTTTTAAAGTCCAGGGTCGAATCCGCTTCAAACTCAATGGGTTGGGGTTGGATACTGCCGAGTACGGCACCACCACCCGCTTCGTATTTATAGGTGTGGGCCAGTTGCCCGACGATATATTCATCCCCGCGTTGGCAGTGGGACATAAGGGCAATGAGGTTTGCCTGGGTACCGCTGCCGGTGAAAATTGCCGCTTCAAAACCCAAAAGCTCGGCGCATGTATCCTCAAGTTTGATTACGGTGGGGTCGTCTCGGTAGACGTCATCGCCTACTTCCGCCGTGGCCATGGCTCGACGCATCTGTTCCGTCGGTCTGGTAACTGTGTCGCTTCTAAGATCTATTATTTTCATCGGTCCCGTTCCCTATTGTCTCGCTATTGAAAAAGTATTACAACCTAGATTTTGCAATTGACCGGTTCCAACCGGGACTGTTGCAAATGGTGCAGTAACAGGTGTATCCGTGGACATATATACGTACAAAAATAATAAATAAATTGCGATGGGAAAAATGGCTTTTACTGGGACACAATCGACTATTTTAGCCAATATGGACGAGGCTTTCACGCATATTTCCAAAGAGGAGATATTCGATGTAATTGCCGGTCATACAAAACCTTCGGCTTTGCATGACAGGGCCCTTGTCGAGTTGCTTACTGTACTTAATGCCCTGTACCGTGGCGGTGAACCACTAGTGAGTGACGGTGAATATGATTTCATCTTTTTGGCGGAATTAAAAAAACGGCAGCCGGACCATCCATTTTTGCGTACAGTGGAGCCGGAAGTAATTGTTGATGAAAAAAAAGTTGACCTGCCCGCGCGCATGCTTTCCACGGAAAAAGCCTATGATTTTATTGCCGTTGAACGTTGGGGTAAACGGATTGAAAAGGCGGCTGCGGAATGCGGGGTCGATTTTGAAACCCTTATCTTCAGGGCGACACCGAAGCTGGATGGATACGCTGCCTTTGATGACGGTAAAAGGCTTTATACTAGGGGAGATGGCAGGCGGGGTACCGATATTACCAGGGCTTTTGTCCGGGGGTTACAGGTTGCCCGGCAAGGTAGCCGGGGCCTTGGCCCGGGCGAGATCGTCGTTAGTCGCAGTTATTTTCAGAAACATCTGGCGGAATATTTTGATAATTCCAGGAATTTTCAGGCAAGCTTAATTAAGGAAAAAGAGTTGGAGCCCCCGGCGCTCAGGGCAATTAACAAGGGGAAGGCGGTTTTTTTCCCGTTTGCTCTTTTGCCGGATTGGCGAGGCCCCTGGCGGGAGCTGGTTTCTGATTTTGATGGGGTAATTGATCATCTATGGCAAAAATTGGACTATGATATCGATGGTATAGTGCTGGAAATTATGGATGAAAAAGTAAAAGAGTATATGGGTGCGACCCGTCATCACCATCGTTGGCAATTGGCGTTTAAAAAAAATACGGAGACAGCAGAAGTAAAAGTGGTGCGGGTGATTCCGCAGACATCGCGATCCGGTCGGGTCAATCCTGTGGCGGAAGTGGAGCCGACACGGTTGAGTGGTGCGCTTATCAGAAGGGCCTCCGCCCATCATTATAATATGGTGCGGGAAAACGGTGTTGGCCCCGGTGCCCTTATCCGGTTGTCAAGAAGTGGCGAGGTCATACCTAAGATCGAAGAGGTCCTGGAATCGGTTCATCCTGAAATACCTGTGAATTGCCCCAGTTGTGGTACTCCCCTTATCTGGGAAAATGATTATCTGCTCTGTGTCAATAATATGAATTGTCCAGCCCAGATTATCCACTCCATCGAACATTTTTTTAAAGTCCTTGGTAATATTGACGGTTTTGGTCCGGCCTCCATCCGCAAAATATTTGATGCAGGTATCAGGTCGGTAAATGATATCTACGAGTTGTCCGCGGAGGACTTTGTGGCAATGGGCTTTGGTCCCAAACAGGCGGTAAACATGGTTGCCCAACTTAAACGCAGTCTTAATGAACCCATTGAAGACTGGCGCTTTCTAGCAGCTTTCGGTGTCTTTCGCATGGGCCTTGGTAACTGTGAAAAATTGCTTGAAGTCTATGCGATTGAAAAAGTATTTCATCTTAGTCGAGAAGAGATCATTGCAGTTAAAGGATTTAGCGATAAAACCGCCGAAGGTATGCTTGCCGGATTGCGAATGGTTGAAGATCTTTTCCTTGCTCTTTTTAAGAAAAATTTTACCCTTATCCGCACTCCCCTTGCGGGGAACAACTCCGAAAATGACGGAGAGAAACCATTTTTGGATAAACTTATTGTTTTCACTGGTGCCATGCAGAGTGGCAGTCGTGAAGAGATGAAAAAACAGGCAAAATTATATGGCGCAAAAGTGGGCAGCTCAATTACCGGGAAAACCGATATGCTGGTCTGTGGCGAACGGGTGGGCGCAGCTAAACTGGCAAAAGCTGAAAAACTCGGCGTGCAGATTGTCTCGGAGAAAGAATATTTGTCGTTGCTGGTGTCCCACTGATTTTTATGGGAAAGGGGATATTTGTTGATCGCAACATTAAGATATTTATGTGAAAGTGCCTTCACTCTTGTTGAGTAGCTTTCATTGTTCGTTGTGGCTGTGGCCTGAGAATTTGCTCCAGCTATGCTGGTTACCGATTACGGAGTGGTCGATTTTCTGCAAATTTAAGAGTGCGTGATAACTTGCTTCCTGTGATTGTAATAAATATGTTCAAATCGTAAAAGTATGCGCAGTCTCAATTATTTTGGCGGTTGCAGCGAATTCCCGGCCTTGGCAATATTTTCATGTGGGAGTTCGTCGATCATAATAAGGATAGCCTCGGGCGGTTTATTGGCCTCTTTGGCTATTACCTCGGTGACACCCTTGCTTATTTTCTGTTTTTGTTCCCTGGTTAGGGTCCCGGCTAGCCGGATATTCACATATGGCATTGTTTGTATTCCTTATTTTGTATTGTTTTAATGCGCCGACCGCAGCGAATATATATTATATTTGCACGGAGAATCCAAGTATAATCACTTTTTAACAAGAAAAAATAATATCCTCCACAAAGAGCTGTTTCCGGCTGGGCACTGTTTAAATGATAAACTAATTGGAGAAGGGCTAGTGTTTACATTTCTGCATGCGGCCGATATTCACCTGGCAGGGCGTTTGAAAATCTTATCGATTTGGCCAGTTACGAAAAAGTGGCATTTGTGCTGCTTGCCGGCGATCTTTACGATGGCGACTGGAAAGATTATTCCACCGGGATTTTTCTTGGTAAACAGATGGGGCGATTGGCCAGGCACGGAATCGATGTTTTTATTGTTCCTGGAGTTGAGCATTATCTTCGCCTGCGGACAGCGGCGAAGATTTTAGAGGAAAAAATTGAAGATTATTGTAGAAAGAATCAAGTACCTGTCCTGGCAAGGGCGGGGCAAATATTTGCCGGAATAACCCTGGGTTCATTTAAAAATCTGCGGGATGAACTGAATAATGGTAAGCCCATCCTACTGGGTGTTCGCCCCGATGACAAGGAGGTGCTTGCTGAGGAGATGAGTGACGGTACCCGCGACTAGCTCTACCTGGCCCTGTGTTTGGCTACTTTTGAACGGCATATGGGCGGTGGTGAACCTTTGCCGTTTATTGTCGATGATAAGCGTACTTTTATTTGTCTGGAATTATTAGCATAACTTGTGAAAACAACACAGGTTTTGCTCTTTACTCACCACCTTAGGATGATTGAAGTTGTCGCGACGATGGATGCCGACATCTTCGCATATGACCTCGCCGACGGTTAAGCATAATTTTTAATCTGATTTCTGTATAATCCAGGTCGAATACTTTTTCTCTCTTTGCCTTGTATTCTCTACCTTTCCATTATTTTTACTCACCTGAAACTGCAAAATTTCATTGATTATTTTCCCGTTTAAAACAAGTTTACTGTTGACTTACCTGCAATTTAAGGTTAAGAGATAAAGCGACTGCATCCACAGGTAAGATATCGTAACCACAGCGTATTTAATGTTTTTCTTACAAACAGTGTGTGCGGATTAGGTGGTTGTTGGCCGGGGTAAGGTTCTGTTGCCGGTATAATTTCTATTGGGGAGAGTTTTCAGATGGTGAGGCAATCTATGGTGAAGATATTTAGTCGTCGGTTTTGCGGTATTTCTTTCTTCCTATTTCTTTTAATGCTTTCTTTTGCGGTGTTGGGGGTGTGTGCCGAAGATGGTGAAGGCCAAATCTTAAACAATGTGACTTACTCCGCCGATGCCACTTTGAGTCGAGCCGGTGGTCCGTACACCGTTATAGGTGTATTAACGGTTAATCAAAATGTTACTTTAACCATCGAATCAGGTGCGATCTTGAAGTTTCAAAATAATTCCTACATGGTTGTTAATGGGATTTTGAGGGCAGCTGGTAGTCAAGGGGATGAAGTGGTGTTTACTTCTTATAAAAATGATCAATATGGCGGTGATACAAATGGAGATGGTTCGGCGACGTCTCCAGTTGCTGGGGATTGGAATGGAATAATATTTTCTGCAACAGCGGACGGAAACACTCTCCTGAAATATTGTATAATTGATTATGCCGGTTCTCCGGTACAGGGTGCAGTTACGGCGGATAATTCAAGTCCTGCAATTGAGAATTGTACCATTCGCTGGAGTTTATCATCCGGCATAGCCCTCCAGTCAAGTTCATCCCATATCAGCAATACCACGATAAGTGATAGTGGGACTTGCAGTTTATCCGTTTTCGGCGGATCTCCGGAATTCACAAATAACAGTATTTCAGTTGGGGATGGTAGTCCAATTCATATGGAAGCGGATTTATTGGGTGAACTCCTATCTGATAATACTTTTACCAATATTAATCCGACCAGTTATATAGAAGTATTAGGTGGAATTATCAGCCATGATGCGACATGGAAGGGTGGCGTTCCATTAAAGATTGTTGGCAGTTCAATCATGGTTGAGGGCACCGATGGCGGTGATGCTGTAACCACCTTAACAATCGAAGAGGGCAGCGAGCTGCGTTTTAACAATAATATAGAACTTGTGGTCGGTGGTTCATCCGGTGATCCCGGTGCACTTAAAGCCCTTGGCACTGCGGAAAAGCCGATACACTTTACTTCAAGCCAGCCGAGTCCTGTGGCCGGGGCCTGGTGGGGGATAAATTTTCTGGATTCGGCTGATGATAACAGTATCCTGCGTTACTGTATAATTGATTACGCAGGTGGTGCGGCACCGAGGGGTGCAGTTACGGCGGATAATTCAAGTCCTGCAATTGAGAATTGTACCATTCGCTGGAGTTTATCATCCGGCATAGCCCTCCAGTCAAGTTCATCCCATATCAGCAATACCACGATAAGTGATAGTGGGACTTGCAGTTTATCCGTTTTCGGCGGATCTCCGGAATTCACAAATAACAGTATTTCAGTTGGGGATGGTAGTCCAATTCATATGGAAGCGGATTTATTGGGTGAACTCCTATCTGATAATACTTTTACCAATATTAATCCGACCAGTTATATAGAAGTATTAGGTGGAATTATCAGCCATGATGCGACATGGAAGGGTGGCGTTCCATTAAAGATTGTTGGCAGTTCAATCATGGTTGAGGGCACCGATGGCGGTGATGCTGTAACCACCTTAACAATCGAAGAGGGCAGCGAGCTGCGTTTTAACAATAATATAGAACTTGTGGTCGGTGGTTCATCCGGTGATCCCGGTGCACTTAAAGCCCTTGGCACTGCGGAAAAGCCGATACACTTTACTTCAAGCCAGCCGAGTCCTGTGGCCGGGGCCTGGCGGGGTATTGTTTTTTCCGGTACTGCAGATAACGGAAGTCTGTTGAGTTATTGTATTGTTGACTATGCGGGTGGTATGGGGCTTGGAGCAATATCAATAGACAATGCATCCCTCCATATTACAGATAGTATTATACGTCACAGTAGCAGTAATGGCATAATGGTTAATGGCGGTTCCCCTTTGATTACGAATTGTTCGTTAACTGAGATTACTTTGAACGGAATTCATAATATGCAGTCCAACAATGTGATTAATGCTGAAAATAATTGGTGGGGCGATGCGACAGGTCCTTTGGATGCCTCGGATGACACTGCAAGCGGTGGTCTTTATAATCCTGGTGGGCTTGGAACAGCAGTGTCTGATTACGTAGATTATGAACCATGGTTGGGTCTGGTACCGAAGCCACCCCAAAATGGTGATTTGAATAATGATGGGGTGGTCTCGTTGGTTGATTCCATTCTTGGTTTACAGGTTTTGGCTGGATTTGATCAAACTGTTTCTTTACGTGGAGATGTTAATGGAGATGGTCTGATCGGTTTGGAGGAAGTGATATATATTATTAATAAGATGGCGGAGGAATAGTGTTTTATGTTGGCTCTGAAAGAGGTAACACATTGTTCTTATGCTGTATTTAGTGTGTTAAACTACAAAGGGGGGTAATTAGCAAATGAAAAAGATAATATTTGGAGTGGTAATTGTTTTATTTATGTTTGGTACAGTCATGTGTGCTGGAGCTGATGGTTTGAGCAATGTGGCCCTAACAGGGGTGGCAACTCAATCTTCAACAGCAACGTTTGGTTCAGTAACAGGACATGCCTCTAATGCAATTGATGGGAATATAACGACAGAGTGGGATTATGGTTCTGATGTTAATAATTCAATTACCCACACTAATTGCGAGTCTGGTGCTTGGTGGCAGGTTGGATTAGATCAGGTTTATCTAATAAAAAAATTAGTTCTTTGGAATAGGACAGATCATAATTTGCAGGGGCGCATTAATAATTTTGATATTATAATTATTGATACCAGCAGAAATGAAACAGTTTGGTCAAGTCGCGGCAACCCCACTTTTTCTAAATCACTTGAAATTGATTTGAGCAATTTAAATGTGCATGGTGATCTGGTAAAGGTGCAGTTGCAGGGTAGTAATTATTTACATCTTGCTGAAGTACAGGTTCTTACCGGCGAAATACAAGAGCCTCCTTTGGGAAATGTGGCCCTAACCGGAATGGCAACTCAATCTTCAACAGCAACGTTTGGTTCAGTAACAGGACATGCCTCTAATGCAATTGATGGGAATATAACGACAGAGTGGGATTATGGTTCTGATGTTAATAATTCAATTACCCACACTAATTGCGAGTCTGGTGCTTGGTGGCAGGTTGGATTAGATCAGGTTTATCTAATAAAAAAATTAGTTCTTTGGAATAGGACAGATCATAATTTGCAGGGGCGCATTAATAATTTTGATATTATAATTATTGATACCAGCAGAAATGAAACAGTTTGGTCAAGTCGCGGCAACCCCACTTTTTCTAAATCACTTGAAATTGATTTGAGCAATTTAAATGTGCATGGTGATCTGGTAAAGGTGCAGTTGCAGGGTAGAAATTATTTACATCTTGCTGAAGTACAGGTTTATGCTGGCGATTGAAATAAACCTATAATTAACTAACGCAGACAAGCTGCAAGTAAGTGCCCTGTTTCTTTTATGAACCCGTTAAGTTGAACATTACCTTTATTTTCTTGTTTTTCTTTGCAGGTTTTATGGAGTAAGGCGCTAAAAATTGTAATTGGCTGATTTGTTGCTGTCCTACCGAAGATGCAAAACAAAGTGTTAATGATAATGTATGTTAGTTCCTGTTGATCACTGCTGTTAACGCAGATTCGGTAGGTAAAAAAAAATCTTTCAATTTGAACAAATTAATGTGTTAGCCTGAGTTAGTGTCTGTCCAGAAATGGCTATTTTCTCCCAACTCTTCGTTGCTTTTAAATTTTAATCCTCTGATAAAACGAGGTATGAGACATCATTGTTGTGGGCATTAAAAGTGGCAATATCTGCGTATATACTCCGTTTTTTCAGTTTGTTATATTGTTTCGAGACTGAAGAATCAGTTATAAACTTGGGTAGTACTGGTGGAGGATTTCTTTTTCGTGC
>CAZQOD010000077.1:0-16020 GCA_964594945.1 uncultured Desulfopila sp. | reverse complement strand
GTACCTCGCTTTATCGGAGGATTAAATTTTGAAAGCAACGAAGAGTTAGGGGGAAATGGCCATTTATGGACAGGCACTTGTTAATTCTCAAAAGTTAATACTCAACGTCACAAATATTTTTTTAAGTTAGTGACATCGGGTGAAGAACTTAAAAAAATTATTGGCGAAAACAGTGGCCGGCATTACGCCTGGTTTATTGGTATAAAATAAATTTTCTCATACTCTACGCATAATATTTAGGTTATAGTATTCTGTCTGATTCCGGTGCTGTGGACATCATAAATATGTTGTCCCGTGAAAGCAAGGTTTGTGGGATTTTAGTGCCTTACTCCGTAAAAGCTGTAATAAAAAACAAGAAACAAGGCACTTATACCGGCTTACCGGTCATTCCCGGTGTTAGATAAGAGAAGCTCCTGCGGAGTGGTAGGATGCGCAGGGTTTAGGTGAAAATGAAATACCAGAGAAAATCATGATAAGGGCAATAGTATCATTATTGGCGGCCGCAGCCACCGCTGCGCAAGGGATATTCATCCTGCTGCGGGGTGAGGGGTTCTGTTTTAATAACGAAGGGTGCAGGATTGTAGATTCACTGACCACGGTTTCGCCCCTCTTTTTCAATATTGCAGGTGGTCTGTTTTTCATTATTTTATATCAAATATTTCGCCGAAATAAAAATGATTCGGAATTTTGGCAGGGTTGCTCAAATCTCCTCCTGCTTGCCGGTGTCGCGGCCGAAGGGGTGTTGGTCTTTTTTCAGTACAGGATCGCCACAGTGTTCTGTTCGTACTGCCTTATGATCTTTGGGTTTATCATCCTGCTTACAATACTTTCCGGGCTGCGTCAGTGTATTTACGCACTTTCGGTCTTCCTGGCGGTTATTATCGCTTTTGCTGGTTTGCAGTTTAAAACCGAGGTTGTTCCGATAACATCTTTGGATTCCGGGAGTTTCGCCAGGATCAGCGGTTCCCAAAAGGGTGGGGGGGTATATCTCTTTTTTTCATCTTCCTGTCCACATTGTAAAGAGATTCTTGCCGTCTTGAAAAAGGAGAATATTTGTACAATTCGTTTTAATCCGATCGAAAAAATTACCTCATTGGATTTTTCAGGGGTTGAGAAATTCAGCGGTTATGATCCGGTAATTAACCTCAATTTTTTACATAATCTCTCTATTGACGAGATCCCCGTCTTATTGGTGAAAAATGTGGGGGAAATGAAAATTATCGAGGGAGAACGCAGGATAAGGAAATATTTGCAGGATAACTGCTCGGCCGCAAAGCCCGCAGTTAGCGCCGGTGAAGGAGTTAGCGGGGATGATGACCATTTCCTGTTTAGCGGGGAGCAGGCGCAGGATAAGTGTACGGTCACCGAGGGTTGTGGTGACTCTTCTGTGCCGTCGATTCTCCAGAAAGATCAGGATTTGCCGCAGAGCGTTAATTGAGAAGATCATCAAGTTCTTCCTTGGTCAGCATGGCCCCTGAAAGTGCCGATCTTCGATTGCCGCGCATACGTTGATCCGGGGTCTTGCGACGGTCAACGCCGAGTCTGCTGTTGACAATGGAACGAAACCAGAGGTAAAGAGTCCGCTTGGGACGGGCGCCGCTTCTGGTGTCGCAGCGCCGTTCGGTGCCCGCCCGGCGTCGGTCTCCTTGCCTTCGACAGGGAGTACTGCGCCGCTCCTGACCGTCCCAAGATGTTTTCGTGGAGTCAGCCATGATCCTATTCCTCGTTTATATCTTTGCCGGTTCACTGCTTAATACCGGAAATAACCGGTAAGCCGGTATAAGTGCCTCGTTTTTCTTTACAGGTTTTATGGAGTAAGGCATTAATATACACAGCATAGTTGTCCCCTGCAACTTCCGGCGGTATAAATTAAAGTTCATCGTCGCATTCGCAGAGGGCGTGGTGCAACACCCTCTGGGCCAGGACAAAATGGTCACGATCCAGGGTAAACTGCATGTTTGTCTGCCGAGAAGTCTGGGATACGGTAAGGATATTGATTTGTGAATCGGCCAGTGCCTTGGTGGCCTTGGCCAGTATGCCCGGTTTGGCAATATTGGAGCCGATGGCACAGACTATGGCGATATCCTGGGTGGTGACATACTCGAATTCTTTTTGCATGTCCCGGACCAGTTCGTCTGTGCAGTCCTTTTCGTAAATAACGATATCTATGGTGTTGGCGTTGGTTGTTTTATTTATGTAACTGATATGGTGCCTTTCCAGTACCCTCATGATACGCATGTCAAAGCCGACCTCTCCCACCATACGGGTGTCATGGACTTCAAGGCAGGTAACCGCCTGGGAACCGGTGACGACCTCCGTTTTGGATTTTGGACAGATATATCCCTTTGTGATAAGGGTGCCGCTGTGGCTTGGATCAAAAGCGTTCATGACCCGGATGGAGATCCCCGCCGTTTCCAGAGGTTTAGAGGCCTTGGGATGTATCGCTTCCATGCCGACGTCTGCGAGCTGATCGGCGACGTCAAAGTTGGTATTGCAGATCGGGTGGACATTTTCAGTGCCGATTATCATTGGATCGCCTGAACAGAGATGGTATTCCTTATGGATTACCGCCTCGGCTGCCCCGAGGAGAACGGCGATTTTTGAAAAGGTAACTTCTGAATAACCGCGGTCGAACTCCCGCATAATTCCTTCAGTTCCCTTGGTGTATCCGGTGGCGACACAAATGGATTGATGGGGATCAAGGTTGGCAAAGGTATATTGAATCCTTTCGTCGATGGTCCTTTCCAGCCGATCCTTCCAGCCACTTAGATCGACAAAAGTTGCATTATAACCGTGGGCCTTGAGGATGTTCACGCTGTTGAAGGCGCTATGCATTTCACCGATGGACGCCAGTAGTTCCCGGGCGGCAAGGAGCAGCTCCGTGCGCTTGACGTAACCGGATGAAAGGACGTTGTCCATGCTTTTTAGAATGGTAACGGCAAAGGATATCCTTGCGCAGATAAAATCATTTGCCGCATCCGTGTCCAGACCGATCTCTTTAAAATCGTGGTTCAGTTCACAGAGTTGCTCCTGTAGGCGGATCATGGCTGGTTCGAAATCTTCATTTCTGGCAAAGAATTGGTAAATTCCGGCGCGGCCCGTTTTTTTATGTTCAAGGAGTTCATTGGTGATTCCCGAATATGCAGAAACTACGTATATTCTACCGTATACATCATCTTTATTTTTCAGGATAACGTTGTTGAGGATTTCTCCAAAACGGGACATGGTGGTGCCGCCAATTTTTTCTACTCGCAGGGATTTTTTAATCATTATCGACGAACTCGTAAGAAGGTATTTAAGGGATGTTCAATCTGTATGGTGAATTCAATACCATTAATTTAAATTTAAAGTCCCATTCTAACTTTGTTTGGGGCATGGCTGCGGGCCACCCCGGTTATGGTGAGAACTGTATTTTTCACATGATGTTATTGTTAAGTTAATGATATTGAGGCGAATTTGTAAAAGGAAAAGCTAGAATCAAAATTTTGCACGCCCCGCCGATCAAGTATCCTATCGCAAAGCAATTACTTAGGCAATATATTTTAAAGCTAAAATTTTTCTGCGTGCAAGATTTAGTGTCTTATACCGGCTTGCCGGTCATTTCCGGCGTTAGGTTTTTGTATGAAAGTGTCCTCATTCTTGAGTCGTTTTCATTGTTCGTTGTGGCTGTGGTCTGAGAATTTGCTCCAGCCATGCTGGTTATTTTAAATCCGCTATGGCATTTATGGAATAAATCATTTTTCCCAGACATTGTTTATACTGCCATTGTAAACTATGCAGACCTTGCGCGGGTCGATAAAAACAACAGGTAACGATTGTCAAAAGCCGTGGCAACCATGGTGATTTCATGGTAATACCCTCACTGCGACGCTCTATTGTTTGCGTGTTGTTTTGATTTTAAGGATTATTCTCCACGAAAATATGAATTATCGGAAATTAAAAATTTCTCTTTTTTTTCTGTTTGTTACCGTTATTTTTGGTACATCGGGCTATGTCATATTTGAAGATATGAAGCCGTTTGATGCCTTCTATATGACCCTGATCACCATCAGTACCGTCGGTTTTTCCGAAATAAAGCCCCTTTCCGAGGTCGGTAGAGGGATAACCATAATAATCATCGTTTCCGGAATAAGTCTTTTGACCTATACTCTTGGCCAGGTTGCACGGGTCTTTGTTGAAGGAGAACTGAGAATAATCCTTGGGAGAAGGAAATTGGAAAAACAGATATCAACCCTGCATGATCATTACATAGTTTGCGGTTATGGCCGCATCGGCAGCATAATCGTCAGGGAGCTTGTGGCCGTGGGGATACCCCTGGTGGTTATTGAACAGGACCAGGAGTGCATTGAAAGCCTGGAAAAAGAATGTGTTCTGTACCTCAATATGGATGCGACCTCTGACGAAGCGCTTATTGCCGCGGGGATTAATCGGGCCAGGGGGTTGGTTACCGCCGTCAGCTCGGATGCCGATAATGTCTTTATTGCCCTTTCGGCCAAGGGCATGCGTTCCGATATATTTATTTTATCCAGGGCCTCGGATGTTAAAAACGAGAGTAAATTGATTAGAGCCGGAGCTTCAAGGGTGGTTTGTCCATACCAGATGGGCGGAAAGAGAATGGCCGAGATTTTGAGTAAACCCACGGTGGTTGACTTTCTCGACCAGGCCATGATGGACAGTGATCTGGGGTTGCAGATGGAAGAGGCCATGATCGCAGAGGGATCATCCATCGCCGGTAAAACTCTAATGGGCAGTAAGCTTCGCCAGGACTTCGGCGTAATTATTGTGGCCATAAAACGTCGATCCGGGGAGATGGTGTTTAATCCCGGGCCGGATGAGGTCTTTAATTCTGGTGATGTTGTGGTGGCGATTGGTAAAAAAGGTGAGTTGCAGCAGATGAACGAAGTGTTTCGTTAGGAGCCTGTCCGAGGATGTATTTTTGCCCGACCCTTTGGTATTTTCGAAAAATAATGCTCGCAGATGGCACAGGCTTTGTAATATCTTATTTCTGGATAGGCACTAACTAACGCAGACAAGCTGCAAGTAAGTGTCTTGTTCTTTACAGGTTTTATGGAGTAAGGCACTAATCATTTACGGAGGAAAAAATGTGGCATGATATTGAGGCTGCGCCGGCGGATTCAATTCTCGGTTTAACGGACGCGTATAAAAATGATCCCAATCCCAACAAGGTTAATCTTGGTGTGGGAGTGTATAAGGATGAGGATGGAAAGACCCCGGTACTTGATGTTGTCAAGGCGGCTGAAAAAATATTGTTTGAAAGGGAAAGCAGTAAAAGTTATTTACCCATTTCTGGCGACCCCGTCTATGCACGCGTGGTACAAGAACTGCTTTTTGATAAATCAAGCGAGGTGATAGCCGCCAACAGGGCGGTGACCTGTCATGCTCCCGGTGGTACCGGCGCCCTGCGGGTGGGCGGTGATCTCCTTAAAAAATTTCATCCCGAAGCCAGGGTGTGGATCAGTAGTCCGACCTGGGCCAATCACAGGGGAGTTTTTGCAACAGCCGGATTTCCCCTGGCCGAATACGGCTATTATGATGATGTTAGCAAAAGCCTTGATTTTGAGGCGATGAAGGTTAGTCTCACTGGGATACCGGCCGGTGATATTGTCTTGCTCCACGCCTGTTGTCATAATCCAAGTGGTGTGGATCTGAACGAGGCACAGTGGCGGGAAGTTGCTGAAATAGGGAAGGAAAAGGGGTGGATTCCCTTCCTGGATTTTGCTTACCAGGGTTTTGGGGGTGGTGTGACTGAGGATAGATGCGCTGTTCTGGAATTTGTTGCCACCGGGATTGATTTTTTGGTGGCCAGCTCTTTTTCAAAAAATTTCGGGCTCTATAACGAGCGGACCGGAGCCTTGACGATAATTTGTCCAAACAGTGACGATGCGGCAACAGCCATGAGCCATCTTAAGGCCACCATCAGGGTGATTTACTCCAACCCCCCTGCCCACGGAGGGTTAGTAGTCGCCACCGTTCTTTCTGACCATGACCTTACCAGGCAGTGGTTACACGAGTTGAACACAATGAGGGAGCGGATAAAAGATATGCGTGCCGCCCTTGTCTCTGGCCTGGCCCAGAGGGGTGTGGTGGGGGATTTTTCATATATTACGAGGCAGCGCGGTATGTTTTCTTTTAGTGGTCTAAGTGATGAAGTCGTTAAGTGGTTGCGGCTCAATAAGAGTATTTACGTGGTTGCCGGGGGTAGGATTAATCTTGCGGGCCTGACCTCGACTAATATAGATTATGTCTGTGACAGTATCGCCGAGATTCTACCCGGAAAGTAACCAGCATGGCTGGACCAAATTCCCAGATCACAGCTAAAACGAACGATGAAAACGATTCAAGAGTCAAATCCTTGGGGGCACTTTTATATAAAAATTTTTACGTACCTGTCAGGAGATGCTTTCCCCATGGGTCTAAGGCCGGTCTGTGGTTAAAGATCTCCCGACGCCGGAAATGACCGGTATAAGTGCCTTGTTTCTTGTTTTTAATTACAGATTTTATGGAGTAAACCACTAAAATTACAATTGATGCTGATTATACAAAAAACAGCGGCTCCTGTTTTTTAAGATCAAAATTGTGATACTAGGTAAACGAGTTAGGGCCAAAGGGAAGAATATTGCCTATGAAAATGATTATCCTGCTGGGCAGTCCCCGTAAGGGTGCCAACAGTGAGACCCTGGCGAGAAAAGTTGCCGAGGGGTTCGGCGGTGACGTGGATTATGTGCGTCTTAATAATCTTACCATACGTCCCTGCCGGGGATGCGGTGGCTGTGACAAGACGGGGGGCTGTATTATTGATGATGATATGTCGATATTGTATACCTCTGTTGATAATGCAGACAGGGTAGTTCTGGTCAGCCCCGTCTATTTTTATGGTCTGTCGGCACAATGTAAGACCTTTGGTGATCGTTTCCAGGCGCGCTGGGCGAGAAAATATCTGCTAAAAAAACGGTTCCGGGAGGGGGAGGGGCGTAAAGGATATCTTCTCTCCACCGCGGCGACCAGGGGCTCGAAAATATTTGCTTGCAGTGTGTTGACGACAAAGTATATTTTCGATGCCATGGATATCGATTACGGTGGGGAAATGTTGGTAAAGGGAGTGGACCACAGGAAGGCATTGCTGGATTATCCGGAGCGTCTGGCCGAGGCGGTCAAATTTGGCAGGGATATTGATGCCGGTATTATTTGACCGGTCGGCTGAGCAGATGATATTTTTTGACGGACACGTCCATATTTACGATTGTTTTGATCTCGATATCTTTTTTCATTCAGCTTTTGAAAATTTTTCTAAAGCCCGTGAAGAAGCAGGGGTGGCTGCTGCTGGTATTGATTTTCTGCTTTTGACTGAATCGACCGGTTGCAACTTTTTTGCAAAATTGAAGACAATGGCTGATTCGGGCGGTGAAGAGCATGGACGGTTGTGGTCGGTGCAAAGGACGGAGGAACGGTTATCTTTATTGATCGTTCATCAAAAATATCCGGAGCCGCTGGTTATAACGGCGGGTCGGCAGCTGGTAACCAGGGAAGGTCTGGAGTTATCAGTGTTGTTAACCGTTGCACAGTTCCCGCAGGTGATGGATCTGGCTGCGGCGTTAACGGTCGTGACAAGCGTTGGTGCCGTTCCTGTTTGTCCCTGGGGGGCGGGTAAATGGCTGGGTCGGCGCGGCAGGATTCTGGCCGATTATGTTAGGAGCGGCGGCCGAAATGATTTTTTCCTGGGTGATAGCGGCGTTCGCCCCTCTATTTGGTGGTGTCCACCCCTGTTGATTGCGGCCAAGGCCGAGCAGCGCATGCTGGCGGGCAGTGACCCGTTGCCGCTTTCGGGGGAGGAGCGGCGTGTTGCAAGTTTCGGTGGTTACTGTTCCGGGGAATGTTCCCTTAAAACCCCCGGCGCGTCGTTGTATCAACTCATTGTCGATCCAGGCACAAAAATTTTTGGTTATGGTCGTCTGCAATGTCCCCTGACTTTTGTTTATAAACAACTGTTGCTGCGTTTTAATTAGTGCCTTACTCCATAAAACTTGTAAAGGACAAGGCACTTATTTGCAGTTTGTCTGCGTTAGTTTAATTTTTTTTGTAAAATTATTGGAATGGATAAAAATATAAACGGCTTAAACAGCAAGGAGTATGACGTGGTTATTGTCGGCTCCGGTATCCACGGGGCGACTATTGCCCTGGAAGCGGTGCGCGCCGGTTACAGCGTCGCCCTCTGCGAAAGGGGTGATTTCGGCCACGCCACCTCTGCTAACAGCTTGAAGATAATACACGGCGGTATTCGCTACCTGCAGCACGGTGATTTAAAACGGATGCGGGAATCCATCGTATCCAGAAGATCGATGATGCGTTTTGCCCCGCATTTGGTTAAACCCCTGCCCTGTTTGATGCCCACCTATGGCCATGGCATCAGGGGGCGGGAGATGATGCGATTGGCCTTTGTTGTTTATGATGCGATAGCCTGCGACAGAAATAAAGGACTGGAGCGGGGAAATCATCTCCCCGCCTGCTCTGCCGTTTCGATTGACGAGTGCAGGGCAATAGTGCCCGGCATACGTGAAAAAGGACTCAGCGGCGGTGCCGTCTGGTACGATGCCATGTCCGACAACTCAGAACGACTGGTGCTGGAATATGTGAAGGAGGCAGCCAGGTACGGTGCGGCAATTGGTAATTATTCCGAAGTGGTGCGTATAGAAACCACCGACTCCAAAGTATCGGCAGTGGTGGTGCGGGATTGCGGGGATGGAAGTCGGATGCGTTTGGGTTGTCGGGCCGTGGTCAATGCGGCGGGGCCGTGGCTGCATAAATTATCGGCTGGAGGAGATGCGTCCGCCGCTAGGTTATGGACAACGGCTGTAAATATTATTGTTGAGAAAAATTTGTTTAAAAATTATGCGGTGGGGCTTGAGGGTTACACCGATTTTATCGATGAAGATGCCCTTATTAAACGGGGTAAACGGCTGTTTTTCTTTGTCCCCTGGCAGAAAAAATTCACGATGATCGGCACGACGTATAAGCCGTTTCATGGTGCGGTTGAGTCGTTTTCTATGAAGAGGGAAGAGATAGCGGAGATACTTGACGATATTAACATAATTTATCCACCGGCTAAGCTTGCTATGAAGGATGTTACGTTCTTCCACGGGGGATTATTGCCCATGAAGGAATCCCATGGGAAACAGACCGATTCCGTACAGCTGGATAAGTCGTCGAAAATTATTGACCATGGTCTGGAAAACGGGGTTAAAGGTCTCTATTCCATTAACGGGGTCAAATATACCACCGCACCCGATATCGCCGACAAGGTTATAAAGGAACTGCGAAAAAAGCATGTCCTGGGCAGCAAAAGTTCGGGTTCCTATCGCTTTGTTTCACCGCGACGGGCGGATTTTACCGCAGTGATAAATCGTCTCGGTAATGATCTTTATAGTGAAATCAGAGATCTGTTACGGGCAAGATATGGTGGCGCCTGGCGGGAGGTCTTTGCGTATCTTGTCGCTGATGATGATTTGGGACGGAGCGGAACATTGTGGGTATCCGAGGAACCACCCCTGCTGCTGGCCGAGATCTACTATTTTATCGGTGAAGAGATGGCGGTAAATCTGGCGGATGTTGTTTTCAGGAGGTCTGGTCTGGCCTCCGCCAAATGCCCGCAGAAGGAGGTTTTATCTCGTATTGCCGATGTGATGGGGGATGCACTGGGTTGGCGGAAGGAAGAACGAGTACGCCAGGTGGCAGACGTTGTTGAGGTCTTTTCGCAGCTTGATCCGGGGGAAGAGAAATAATGTTTTCGGAGACTGCGGATATTGAAACCGCATCGGCGGATTATGCCTCACGGTTTACGGGTGCCGCCGGTGAATTTTTTTTGGAGAGACAAACGAATATTACCCTTGGTCTACTACCGCAATCGCCGAAGCTGAAAATTCTCGATGTGGGGGGCGGTCACGCGCAACTTGCGGTGCCCCTGGTAAAAAGCGGTTTTGCCGTAACGGTCACCGGGAGTACGGACAGTTGTAGAATCCGCCTGGAGCAAAATCTTGACGCCGGTAGCTATGAATACCTGAGTTGTGACTCCCTGAACCTGCCCTTTGCCGATCGGTTCTTCGATGTGGTTATCTCTTTTCGTCTCCTGCCCCATGTTGACAGGTGGCGTGAACTTCTTGCAGAGATGTGCCGGGTGGCGGATAGATGCGTTATTCTCGATTATCCTGACAGGCGCAGTACAAATATTTTGTACGATCAGTTTTTCGGGATGAAAAAGAAAATGGAGGGTAATACCAGGCCGTTTACCCTGTTTTCGAGGGGGCGGATACGAGCGGAGCTGGGAAAAAACGGGTTTTCCCGGACAAAGTTCAAGCCGGAGTTTTTTTTACCGATGGTTATACACCGTAAAATAAACAATAAAATGGCGTCAACGCTTATGGAAAGCTGTTTTGCGCTTTGCGGCGCGACCCGTTTTTTGGGTTCTCCGATAATTTTCAGGGCAGATCGGGACGGGGAGCGGTCGCGATAATTTTTTGGGAAATTAGAGCGTTAGAGATGGTATAGATGTTTAAAATTTCTGCTCTCGGTAAGGCTCCCGGCAATGGCAGTTATTTATCCAACTCTTTGCGTACGGCCATGGCTAGTCTTTCGATGGAATACGGTTTTTGTATATAGGTGGCAATGCCTAGCTGTTGCAGCTTTTTCACCCGTTTTGATTCGGAAAAACCGCTCGTGATGATTGCCTTTTGTTGCGGTACGATTTTCAACATCTGCCTGTATGTTTCCAGACCGTCAATTCCCGGCGGCATTATCATATCAAGGATTACCAGGTCGAAGGAGCGGCGGCCCATTTCTTCCAGGGCCTGTGCGCCGCCGTCTGCGGTGACTACATTGTAGCCGAGTCGAGACAGCAGACCCTTTGCAATTTCGAGCTGTTCGGCTATATCATCGACAATTAATATTGTCTCAGAGCCGGCAAAGTCATCCAGGGAGATTTCCTTCGTTGCCGGTTCGCTCTCTTCCCTGGTGGTGGGCAGGTATATTTTAAATGTCGTTCCGCACCCCTCTCTGCTGATTATGTCAATAAAACCGTTATGATCCTTCACTGTTGCCCAGATAATGGTCATACCCAGGCCGGTGCCGCTTTTGGGCTTGGCCTTTCGTGTGTAGAACGGTTCGAAAATACGTTGCAGATCCGGGGTGGGGATTCCGACACCCTCATCGGCAATGGTGAGACAAATATAGTCGCCGGCGGGTATGTTTTCATAACCGTTAAGTGGCGAACTAAGTGATGTATTAGTGGTGGTAATGGTTATTTCACCCCCCGACGGCATCGCCTCTAGGCCGTTATGGAGGATGTTCATGATCATTTTTGAAAGATGGATTGCAGAGCCCTTTGTATTCATCAAAGTCTGTTGAAGATTAATATTAATTGTCGCTCCGGGGTGCAGGTCTCGTATTCGCTGATATTCGATGGAATTTAGGTAGTCGTTGATTATCTCGTTTATATTGCACGGTTCGTTTATATCCACGTTACGCCTGGCCAGGGTAAGAAGGTCCTGGACAATTGTTGCAGCTTTCTGCCCGGATTTCTGGATGATGGCAATTTTGTCACGCAGGGGGCTGTCCGGTGGGATTTCGAGGAGGAGCAGGTCGGGATAACTCACCAACCCGCTGAGGATATTGTTTAGGTCGTGGGCGATACCCGCCGCCAGGTTGCCCAGCATTTCCATCTTTTGCGCCTGTATCAGTTGATTTTCAAGCCTTTTAAGTTCGGTTATGTCCCTGATAATACCCTGGGTGCCGAGAAATATCTCGTGACCAAAGGGTCTGTCCTGGTAAATGCCCTCGGCGGAAATGCTGAAAAAGCGTATGGTTTCCCTGGGTTCGCTCTCTTTTATGCTAAGTCGCAAACGCACTTCGAGGTTGGTTGTGGCACGCTCCCCCGTTCTTCTTTCGTTTAATTTATTTTGAACCTTGGGAAGATCTTCGGGTATCACCAGATCGAAAATTGATAGGCCGAGCAGGGGCGTGGCTGGAGGTAAGTATTTGGATATAGCGGGACTTATAAAGGTAATTAAACCGTGTTTGTCTAATCTAAAAATAATGTCGGGGATCGTATTAAGTATTGACTGGAGCGTGGTTTCGCTGAATTTTAACAGTTGCAGGGCGCCGCTGGTCTCACTTTTTGCCTGCTTTTTCAAAAAATTAACTCTCAATAAACTGATAAGACAAAGGTCGGAAAAGATTGCCGCCGTAGGTAGCAGGGGTGAAAAAATATAGCCGCTCTGTCGGTATATTACTCCGGCCCCAATCCAGCTTATGATTATGAAAAAAACGGCCAGCATAGTCGACCAGAGGGGGATTAATTCGGTGACGGCCAGGGTGAGTAATAGGCAGAATAACCATGTTACGCCGGTTTCAACGATGGGTGCCGGTGCCGCCTGTTTTACTTGAAATTTTGATGCCAGGGCCTCTATGCAATATTTATGGAGATCGAGCAACGAGTTGTTTGCTGAATAAATTGTCGGATATAGCTGGGTAAGGCCCGTGGCCGTTGAACCGACCAGGACAATCGCATCCTTAAATATAGCCGTTGTAACACCGCCGTTGAGAATATCCCCGGCCGAGAGATGGCCGGAGGGATGCTGCCTTATCGAGCCCAGGTGATAATTCAGCTGTCCGTCTATGGCAATGCGCCTGTTTGCAAAAGAAATATAGGAGGTGCCCCCGGTATCGTTTTGGAGGAGTAGTGACTGGCTGTTGTCATATTGCATCAGTACGGCTAGAGCAAAAGAAGGAAAGGGTCTTCCGGCAAAGGTTATAAGCAGCGGTAAACGGCGGGTGATACCATCTATATCCGTGTTACCGTTGAAAAATCCAGAGCGGTAGACTGCGTCGGTCAGAGGTTTGTAGTTGCAAAGAACACCACTTGCCCGGTGGGGCGTAATATTGCCGATATCCGCATCTGGGGTTTTCCCCACCAGGAAAACTGGGTGAAGATTACACTCCCTGACCTCTGTTTGCGAACTGTTGAAAAGAAATTCATAACCGAGGACAAAGGGACCCGCTGCGAGTGTTTTGGTGAGATAGGCATCGTGATCGACGATTAGTCCGGGGATATTGTCGATTTTAACGTTGATCCCGAAATCGTTTTGCACCATTTTTTGCCAGTTTTGCGGGGATGTCCTGTCCGGTTCGGCGAAAAGGATATCTATGCCGATACTTTTGGCGCCGCCATCTTTTATTATTTTAAGAAGCTGAGCCACGCGGTAGCGAGGCCAGGGCCATTGTCCGTAGGTTTCCAGGCTCTTTTCGTCTATATCAACTGTGATTATGGTGGGCAACGGTGATTTACGATGGATCGTTTTCAGGATTATATCAGTGGTTTTTAGGTTGATAAACTGTACAGGTTGAGGGTTATTCAGGTAGATACAGGAGAGGGCGGCCGTTAAAATAAAGGAAGCCGTCAGCAGGGTGCGGAACAGGCCCGGCTTTTTGGTTTGTTGGGGAAGGGCACCCTTTTGCAGAACATCGTTTGGCATAAAACGAATATAACCTAACGCAGACAAGCTGCAAGTAAGTGCCTTGTTCTTTACAGGTTTTATGGAGTAAGGCACTAAATTTTGCAATCGATAAGTTGGCCGGATATGCGAGGTATTAACGGCGCCATCTGTCCTAACTTTTCGTTGCCATTAAATTTTTAAAATATCATTTCTGAATAGATATTAACGAATTACAACCTCCACCCTACGGTTTCGCGCCTCGGAAACATTATCTGCGGTCTTGATGAGCGGGTTATTTTCTCCGTGGGATGTTGATTTAATTTCGTTGTCCTTAATGCCGTGTTGTATAAGCAGACGGCTTACTGCCTCGGCCCTTCGCGTGGACAGATATAGATTGTATTTCGGGTCTCCGGCCGTATCTGAATGGCCGATTACACCGATATCATGGGAATCTCTCCGTTGAATTGACTTGATGATTTCCGGCAGCATTTTTAAGGATTCAGGGGTCAGTTTGGTTGAACCGGGGTAGAAATGGAGTATGAAATGGACGGGCTGGGTGGGCAATAATGCCAGCACCTTCGAGAACTCAGCGTTCAGTTTGTCCATGGGGAGGTGTTGTGGTGGAGAGGGCAGCGAGTCTTTACCCGAAATTGTTGAGGCCTCCGATGGCCTGGTGATATCGACTGCGCCCACGTTGGTCATAACCGTGATATGGCCCACCTTTCCCCCCGGATCCGGGAGGAGAACCACCGTTGTTTTTCGGGAACAAGCTGAGAAAATAAGAACCGCCATGGTCAGGAACAAGATGTTTAGCCGTACTGTATTTTTAGCCATATCGTTAAGTGTCCTCGTAAAAAGAGCGTGCGGAGTGGTTAATCAACCTTGATGCAGAGTTTTGTCCCCCTGATGGCCAGGGTAGCGTCGGGTGTTTCCAGCCGTACTTTGTCCGGCGCGAGCTTGGTAATCTGACCGGATATAAACGAAAATGTACCCTTTATTATTTTGGCCACGAAAGACAGTTTTTCTTCTACGGGGTTAAACTGAAAATGCTGGATGATTATTTCGCTGTTTGGTCCCAGGGAAATAACCGTGTCGTCATCAAAAATCAAACCGACACTGCCCTTGGCCCCGGTTTTGATGGCATCACCTTGAATTAAGCGCATATTTGTGACGGCCTTGGTGGATATTGTCTGGTCGGCAGCGGTGATTGTGACCTCGCCCGAAACAGTTTTAATGATCCCCACGGATTCTATTTTGGCACTGCAGCAAAATGGATAGGCAAGGAAGAGAAAAATGAGTAGTATGGCACGGGAAAAATTTTTCATGGGTTTTCCTTCTTTTGGTGGGATAATGAGATCCTGACTTGATCCTATCATAAAGGAGCCGGAATGAGAACCGAAAAATGAAGGGGAAAAGTGATTAATGGAGATGGTGGCCCCGCTAACCGGTATCGGTTCGCGGGCTGAAAAGTAACGGGGGCGTTTATTGTGCAAAATTGCAATAACTTGGTGATTTAATAATATATAATTTTTTCATATATTGGGCGTGTAAAATTTAGGTAGTAGGGTTGCAATCAATACGATATAATCAACCGTTTTTTGTTGTGGGCAAACTCCTGGGAGGTTGTCTGTAACGGCTCTTTACCTGCTTTATCGAAATTTGCAGGCCATGCTAAAATTTCATTAATTTCATTAATGTGTTATCGCTTAAAAGGTAAATAATTTATAACCTAAATTTTGCAATCGGTAAAGTGCAGGCGTCTCCTCTTTCCGCTGAAAATGCCGGACATTGTTGGCGCAGGATTTAGGCCATACTTCCCGGAGGTTATTATGACTGTACACGTCGCGGATCATCCACTAATCAAGCATAAACTCGGTCTTATGCGTAAACATGATATCTCAACAAAAGATTTCCGGGATCTCTCATCCGAAGTAGCCAGGCTCCTGACATATGAAGCTGCCAAGGATCTACCCGTGCAGAAAAAGACAATTCAGGGATGGGCAGGCCCCGTTGAGGTCGAGGAGCTGAAGGGGAAAAAGATTACAATTGTACCTATTCTGCGTGCCGGCCTGGGAATGATGAATGGTGTTATAGATCTTATTCCTTCCGCCAAAGTGAGTGTGGTGGGGTACTACAGGAACGAAGAAACCCTGCAACCGGTTGAATATTACGTTAAGACTGCAAAGGATATTGAAGAACGCATTGCCCTGATCCTTGACCCCATGGTGGCCACCGGTGGGACCTTACTGGCCACCATTGCAACTTTGAAAAAGGCGGGCTGCAAGAGAATAAAGGGGCTTTTCCTCGTTGCGGCACCGGAGGGGTTGCAGAAGGTCACCGAGACCCATCCCGATGTGGAAATATATGTGGCGGCGGTGGATGAACGTCTTAATGAAGTGGGCTATATTTTGCCCGGACTCGGAGATGCCGGGGATAAGATTTTCGGGACCAAGTAACTGGTGTCTGTCCATGGATGAGTAATTTTGCACTAAATCGAGGCGCTTGATGAATTTAACCA
>CAZQOD010000076.1:0-16058 GCA_964594945.1 uncultured Desulfopila sp. | reverse complement strand
TTATGACTCCCTGGTGGTCCAGCCCACTCATATTGCCCCGGCGGAAGAATTTTTAGATCTGAGTTCCTATGTTAAAGCCATCGCATCCATAGATACCATCAAGGCCAAATTCAAACCATTCAACGCACTGGTAATCGGGCGACCGATGCTCGGCACATTCGGCACTGAATATCCATATTCCGAAGATATTAAAACCGCAGTTAAAGCGATGAAAGTCGACGTTGACAGAGCAAAAAAAGCCGGTGCCGCCCTGGTCTACATGGGACACGGCAACGATCATTTCCCTTCCGGCGGCTCATATATGCAATTTGAACACGAAATGAACGCAGCCTATCCTGGAACAACGGTTGTCGTCGGTACGGTGGAGGGATATCCCCCCTTCGAGAGGGTATTGGCAACACTGAAACATGCGAAAATAAAGAAGGTTGTTATTCGCGCATTTATGATCGTCGCCGGAGATCATGCCACCAACGATATGGCCGGACCGGAAGAAGATTCTTGGAAATCAATGTTTGAAAAAGAAGGTATTAAAGTCATGCCTTATCTCCATGGTATGGGAGAAAATGACAAGATCGCCGATATTTATGTCAAGCACGCGGCTGATGCAGCCGGAGATGTAGGTATTGTCTTAAAATAATATAGACTGTATAAAATCTTTATATGCGGAATATGAAAAATCTTCTTTTTTTATATTCCGCATCTCACCCCGGCCAGTCTACATGGGAGGGGTTTATGGTTTTTTTTAGAGCCACTCCGCTTTACCCACCATTTTTATTGTAACCACCTTATCAGGCCAGTTGAACGTTATTCCACAGTTACGCTTTTGGCCAAGTTTCTCGGTTGATCAACATCACAACCACGCCGATTGGCAATTTCATAGGCAAGTATCTGGGCCGGAATCGTATAGAGAAGAGGATTCATCACCTCGGAAACTTTCGGCAGGTAAATAACGTCGTCGGTTATATTACGCAGTTGCTCATCCCCCTCACTTCCCATAAGAATAATTCTACCCAGACGCGCTTTTATTTCTTCGACATTCGAAATGGATTTTTTATAAACATGGTCCTGCGGCACCAGAGCGAGAACCGGCATATCTTTATCTATAAGGGCAATCGGACCATGTTTCAGCTCTCCCGAGGCATATCCTTCAGCATGAATATAGGAAATTTCTTTTAATTTCAGCGCCCCTTCAAGGGCAATTGGATAATTTACCCCCCTCCCCACAAAAAGAAAATCTCGACAATCGTAGAACCCTTCAATAAGCTCTTTAATCTCAGCTTGGATACGTGGCAGTTCCCTTTCAATTATATTTGCGCACTCAATAAGATCCTTACCGAAATTTTTACATTTTTCATTGCTTAATGTCTTTTTTCTCTGTGCCAAATACAGAGTAAACAGGAACAGTGCCGATAGTTGGGAGGTAAACGCCTTGGTGGAGGCAACACCGATTTCAGGTCCAGCGTGGGTATAGACGGTACCATGTGCTTCCCGACTTATGGTCGAACCAACCACATTACAAACGGCGATTATCTTTGAGCCAAGATCCTTGGCAATACGAATCCCGGCCAGGGTATCGGCGGTTTCACCGGACTGGGAAATCGCAACAGTCAAAACTCCTTTATCAATAATCAGATGTCTGTATCGGAATTCCGAGGCTATATCTACATCAACGGGTATATTTGTGAACTGCTCAAGCCAATATTTTGCGACCAGGGCTGCATGCCAAGAAGTTCCACAAGCAACAAGAAATATTCTTTTAATTCCATCAATTTCAGACTCTTTTAATTCTATTTCGGGTAAAGATACCTCACCAGACTCAAGGTTTATTCTGCCACTAACCGTATTGGTAATGGCCCGAGGTTGTTCAAATATCTCCTTTAACATAAAATGTTTAAAACCGGCTTTCTCGGCCATGGCCGCATTCCAGTCAACAGTTACAACCTCTTTTTCGATTTTAAGACCGTTTTTCAAAGAAAAAAAACTGGTTCCTTTGGCTTTTATCACCGCAAGCTCCATATCGTCGAGGAAAATAACCCTGTTTGTGTAGGGTAACAACGCCGGTACATCCGAGGCCAAAAAATTTCCCTCATCTTCACTTACTCCGACAACGAGGGGACTTTGGTTACGAACGGCAATCAGGGTGTCGGGCATTCCCGCCCATAAGACACCAATCGAATATGAGCCTTCTAAGCGGGAAATAGCCTCTTTTACAGCCGCGACAAGATCCTGATCGAGGTACTCTTCTATTAAATGGGCAAGTACCTCAGTATCTGTTTCCGACGAAAAACGATGGCCCTTCCCTTTCAGTTCTTCACGCAATGAATGATAATTTTCAATAATACCGTTGTGAATAACAACCAGATCGCCGCTGCAATCACTATGGGGATGGGCATTGTCGGTGGTCGGTGCTCCATGGGTCGCCCAGCGCGTATGGCCCAAACCAATGTAAGAATGCTCGATAATGGCGTCACCAATTATCCCCTCAAGTCGGGATAGTTTACCTTCGGAGCGAAACTTAACAAGTTTTCCATCCTTTACGTAAACTATTCCGGCGGAATCATAACCTCTATATTCAAGACGTCTCAATCCTTCAAGAACGACGGGCACAACACGACGTGGTCCACAATACCCAACAATACCACACATATACTACCTCTCTATATTGATAATAAAACTTTAATATGCTCTTTTTAGAAATCGACTCGCAACCTAACATTTCTTTTGAAAAATTATCCAGTTTTTTCTTTTATCCTTGAAAAAAAAGAAGTACTATCCCAGACAAAATCGTGATGACTGAATTATAACCTACTAGAAACCTCTTTAAAATATTGCATATGAACGATAGACAACGGCTTAAAAACATTCTCTTGGAAAAATCGTATCATAAGGGAACTTTTACCCTTACTTCTGGTAAAACTTCAGATTTTTATATAGACGGTAAACAGACCACCCTGTCAGCCGAAGGTGCGTATCTTTGTGGGAAACTTCTCTTTGAACTCATTGAAAAATCTGCAAAAAATATTCAAGCAGTTGGTGGAATGACCCTGGGCGCCGATCCACTGGTCACTGGTGTGTCCATCGCCTCCTTTCTTGCCCGTAAACCAATACCTGCATTCATCGTCCGTAAAGAGGTAAAGGGACACGGAACCGGTAATTATATAGAGGGCCTTAAAAATATGCCGGAAAAATGTACGGTGGCTTTACTTGAAGACGTTGTCACCACCGGAGGAACCCTGCTTAAAGTGATAGAGCGGGTTGAATCGGCAGGATTCACCGTTGGTTTTATCGCGACTGTTGTTGAACGCCAAGAAGGGGGCAGCGAAGCGTTGGCCAAGGCTGGTTATGTTTTGGAATCTCTCTTTACCCGTCAACAATTACTTGAGTAACAGTTATGAGATGTAAAAAATGCCTGGGTAAACTTGAAGTATATCGCATGTGTCGGAAAATACGCATGCGGTGTAAAGAGTGCAGACAAGAGTATCATATACACGAAGTCGCAGATGAACTTGACCCGGAGACCGAACAACTACTCGAAAAATACACCTGTATCGTTTACGACTAACAACCAACCTGCTACTTCCCAACCTACATTACACCCTCTTTTATGCAATTCCCTTCCTTATCATCTTACTAATTTACTTAAAAAATACCTGCGATACACAAATTGTTGTAGCAATTATCGTCATACACCTTTATAGTTACTACAAGTAACGGTTTAGCTGCTTAATATACAATATGGTGTGGGTGTGGCCGAGAATGGTATACAAAAATAGTATACAATATAGTATACACATGGCTCGCAGGCATCATGCCGTTATAGCGTGTTTTTGATCTTTACATAAACGTACTTATTAACTTAAGGGATTATAATCTGATAACGTATTTGTTTATTTGAATAATCTGCTGTTTAAAGGTACAATTATATATGTCGAATGAAAATACTGAATTGAAATCTTTTGTTAAACCGAATGGTGGCGCTGTTATAGTCTGCCCTTCATGTAGTGGTGCGCAAACTATTTCAGTTAGGAGATTTAAACGTCATACCCACTCACTTAATGTGAAATGCAAATGCGGTCATTCTTTCAAGATACTTCTTGAATTTCGCAGACATTTCCGCAAAGACACCGATTTAACCGCAACATATGATCTTGTTAAACCTGCAGTCGGTGGCGGCATTGCGCATCTGGTAAACCTTTCTTTGAGCGGCGCCTGTTTTGAAATTCGAGGTATCCATCAGCTGGAGGTCGGACAAAAAGGGACAATTGCCTTTACCCTCGACAATCGTAAACAGACGGCAATGGTAAAAAAACTTACCATAAGAACGGTGGTGGGAAATCGAATTGGTTGTGAGTTTATTGAAGATAAAATGTTTGAAAAAGAGTTAGGTTTCTACCTGCTGCCATAACGCACCATCATCCGGAATATGCAATCGACAAGGTTGAGATGGGACACAAGGCTTAAATTACAATCACTAAAATAGAATGAATAATTTTCTCCCTGTTTCGAGAATATGATTTAAGTGTCGATAACCTTCCCAATTAACTTTGCAGCCCTGGCCAAAAAAGGACTAAGGGTTTTTGCGTCAAGAGCGCTGATCAGCAGCGCATCTTCACCCGCAGGAATAGCAGCATTCATGCCGCCACTTAGCAGATCGGCTTTGTTAAAAAGCTTTAGGATTGGTATTGTTCCCAGATCTAATTTTGCCAGCAAATCATCGACAACTTTCATTTGTTGACGAAAGGAAGGATTCGATATATCAATCACATGTACGAGTAAATCCGCCTCTTTCAACTCCTCAAGTGTCGCCATAAAGGCCTGTAACAGATCTGCGGGCAGGTTTTTAATAAACCCCACGGTATCCGTCAAAATAACCTCGGCATCCGTCGGAAACCGCAACCTTCTACTGGTCGGATCCAGGGTGGCAAACAATTTGTTTTCAGCGACAATATTACTATTGGTGAGGGTATTGAGCAACGTGGACTTTCCAACATTGGTGTACCCCACCAGGGAAAGTATGGGCAGGTCTTTTTTACGCCTCTGGCTCCGTCGTCGATAACGTTCTTTGCTTACCTTTTTCAACTCTTTTGCCAACCGCGAAAGCCTGTCGTTGACCCGTCGTCTGTCAACCTCCAGCTTTGTTTCACCCGGCCCCCTGGTACCGATGCCGCCACTTAGACGGGATAAAGCATCATCCCTGCTTGAAAGTCTGGGTAATAAATATTTTAACTGGGCCATCTCCACCTGCAATTTACCCTCCCTGCTCATGGCCCTGCCGGCAAAAATATCGAGGATAAGTTGAGTCCTATCTACAACCCGCAAATCGGTAAAATCTGTGATTGAACGAATTTGAGAAGGGTTTAATTCCTGGTTAAATATCAGAAGATTGGCATCAAGCTGTAATGCCTTTATCATAATTTCAGCCAGTTTTCCTTTACCTAAAATAAATTTAGGATTGAGTTTACGCCGCCGCTGCAAAACCGTATTGAGTACGGTTACATTACCGGAACGCGCCAACTCAACAAGCTCTGCCAGGGATTCTTCCGCCTGCGCTCTGGGCTCTGTTGCCACGCTGATGAGGATTGCTCTATCTTCCCCACCTTCAACCTTACTGCTCTTTTTTTGCGCGGCAAAACCACTTTCAATGTCGGAAATCAGCGTCTCCACGGATTCTGATTGATTGGCGGGGTGAACCGGGTCAAGAAAGAACCAGTTTTTCTCGTTACCGCCCCCCGCAAGCAGGTGAACACTATACATTTTCCGTGGTAACCCTTCACCATCAACTTTAATTACCGACAGGAGATCAAGACGCAAAAAAAGGAGATCCATGAGATCTTCATCGTTTATATCCTCATCGGCCAGATGGGTATGCACCAACCGTACACCACTTAAACGGCAACCCGAATCGCGGTGCATGCCAAGCTGAGGAATCACTATTTGTTGGTGGGTGCCGACAATAACAGTAATAATCCTACCTGAACGATGAACAAGTACGCCAATCTGCCTGTTTATTGCGTGGGAAATTTGGCAGAGTGAGCGAGCCATCTCCGGATTAATAATTTGATGACGTTGTACCCGTTTCCTACTCAAACGTTCCAGGGTTTTGAGCTGATGATTCTTCAGCCCATCAATATTTCCCGTTACTTTAGCGATGGGATTCCTCCTGTTTTCTTATTTGTTCCTGCCCCAAAGGTGACAGTTCATTATTTTGTCTACTGCAGACACTCCCGGCCGTATAATCTTTCCATATCCTGTCCGTATAACTGTTGTGACATGTTACACATAAACCTACCCTTAATACGGCCTGGAGCTCTCTTCCGTTAAACGGCCTTAAATTCTCTCTTGAACTGTTCTGTAAAGGGTTACCGTCAATATCAACATAACTGTCAAAGGCTACAGTTCTGCCGTTATTTGTGTCAACACCGCGGTCAACGCCGACAAAGACCATTTTCCCGTTTTCCATGACAATGGTACCCAGGCCCAAGCCCACGGTTCTGGTTGAAGCGTGGCAGTCGATACACTTTCGTCCCTTTGCCTGGGTAGTATGGGGATTAATGGCCGCCATGGTGAATCTATTAAAACTCTGCTCTATTTTACCCCGGCCATCGACTACGGTGACAATATCCTGGCAACCGGGGGTAACCACAACGATTTCATCCTTCCAGACACCGAGCATAGGTTGAGAATAACGAATATAAGAACGCCCCTCCTGCCAGTAACCCGGCGTCTCTTTATGACTGAGTTTGTCCAGATGGGTCAACCGTTCATCTCTTTTGGCATGACAACCATAGCATTGCGCCACCCAGGTCGAGTGACATGCTTCACAACTTACACGTTTATGGGCCGGAAAATCGCACACCCCCTTTTTGATATTGTTTAACGGATGTTTCCCGCCGTCTATCTTCCCCACCAATATCGTTTTATCATTTACTTTTTTAATATTATTAAGTCTGTTATTTTTGCGGGTGAGACCGGGCGATGAAGAGTGACAGATCCGGCAGGAAATCTCCACCTGCTCTTCATAATGGGCGTAACTTGTGCCGTCCCCCATTATTTCGTCGCGGCTATGGCAATCAATGCACTCCATTCCCTTCTTATGATGAATATCATCGGCAATTTTCAGATAAAATCGAGACCCCGGCAGCTGCTTTCCGTTCATCTCCCCTTCCTCAAAAGGTGTGCCATAACCCTCTGATTCAAATATACCCATATAAGATATACCGATTCTCCCCGAACGGTTATGGCAACGAATACATTGACTGCTCCTTACTTTTTTTATAATAAGCGGATGGATTTTTTTATTTTCTCCATCCTGATCATAGGAATCACCAACGAGTACCGATTCCATTCCGTTTCTATCGGGATAGTAGGAATGACAGGCTGAACAGCCACCTCCTTTGTCATTAAAGAACTGCGGTGTATCAGGTAGATCATTTTTCTGCTTCCAAAGATGACAAGTACCACAGAGTTTACGAAAATAATCGAGTGCCAGTGATGTCTGATCACTGTTGATTAACTGCTCAACGGTCAGGTCGCTGTCCTGGCTGGTACTCTCACCCCAGTAGTAAAGTAATGTACCGATTATTCCCCTGTTCGTTGCCATAAGAGAGTTCTTCACCTTGTGAACATCACTACCGTGACATCCGTCAACACCACATGTCTTTTTAACATGGCGTAGATCTCCTGGATTAAGAACCATTCCTTTATGGGCTAATTTTTTATCAATGACCAGAGGATTACCGAGATGACATGGACTGCAACCCATAACGGCGGAATCATGGGCGGGGTTAAGTTTTTCGTCCCTGTGACAACTCAGACACATATCCACACTACCGGAACTGGTAATAAAGAGTTTTTCGGGACGCTTTAAAAAATATTCATTAGCGATAAAATAACAGGACACTGCGACAAAAAACAGCAGAACACAATATTTGCAAAAATTGAAAAAACCAACGCCGCGTGAAAATAGTTGAATAGTCAATATCTTTTAACTCCGATACCTCTGTACGTTGGGATAACGACGACCGTAGCCAAAGGCCTTGGAAGTTACCTTCAACCCCATGGGTGCCTGTTTCCTTTTGTATTCGTTACGTCTGATCCTTTTAAGAATATCTTCCACAACGGTTTCTTCAAAGCCAAGATTTACGATTTCAGCCCTGCCCAAACCCTTTTCCAGATGCAACTCAAGTATCTGATCCAACAGATCATAGGGCGGCAGATCGTCCTCGTCCTTCTGATCGGCCTTTAATTCAGCAGTCGGGGGCTTGTTAATCGTTCTCATAGGAATTTTTTCAGTCACTCGGTTAACATACCTGGCCAGTTCATACACCAGTTGCTTTGGTACGTCGGAGATAACAGCAAGACCTCCGCTCATATCACCGTACAAGGTACAATATCCAACGGCCATTTCACTTTTATTCCCGGTGGCCAGGAGCAAGCAACCCAATTTATTAGATAGGGCCATAAGGAGATTACCCCTTATACGGGCCTGAAGATTCTGTTCAGTTAAATCTTCCTCAAGTCCGGCAAAGAGAGAAGATAAACTCTGTTGAAAAGCAACATAGAGAGGTTCTATGGAAATAACCTCAAAACGACAACCGAGGTTTTTGGCTAGCATTCCGGCATCCTCCAGGGAATCGTTGGAACTATATCTGGAAGGGAGGGCAACACCAAAGACATTGGCAGCCCCCAGGGCATCAACGGCAATGGCGGCAGTCAAGGCGGAGTCAATACCGCCGGAAAGTCCAAGAATAACAGAGGAAAAACCACTTTTGCGTACATAATCACCAAGTCCCGTTACAAGTGCTTCGTACACCTCCGCCCAGGGGGAAACCTTCGTATCACCATGAATAACCCCACTCCAGTTCCCACTGTCTACTGAAATGAAATCTTCTTTAAAAAGATGGGCTCCGGCGGTTATTTCGCCATTCTCATCCATAACCAGGCTGCGGCCGTCAAAGATTAACGAATCTTGACCTCCGACCTGATTACAGTAAATAAAAGGCACCCGATGATGTTGACAAATTTTTGCAAATATATCCTTTCTGAGCTGTTCTTTACCCCGTTGGAACGGTGATGCTGAAATATTTATAAGAGCATCAATATTTATGTTTTCCTCCACGGCTTTTTGAAAAAGATCCTCCACCGGATCCGTTTCATAGTGGGGTATATCGTGAAACCACACATCCTCACACACCGTTACCCCAAACACCAAATCGTTAAATTTGTAAAATTCGGGGACTGGGCCGGGTCGGAAATATCGTGTCTCATCAAAGACATCATAGGATGGTAACAACCGTTTTCTTGCCCTGAAAAAAATCTCACCATCCCGAACAACAATTGCTGAGTTATATAATTTTTTCCCATTCTTCCCGTCACTCCTTTCAAAGCAGCCTAACATAACATCCAGTCTAGGCAGGCTACTGATCAGGTTGCCAAGAGAGTTGTCATGATCCTGTAAGAATGAATTTCTTTCCAATAAATCCTGGGGTGGATAACCGGAGATCGCAAGCTCAGGGAAAATCACCAAATCACAACCTTCATCCTTGGCGCGTTCGGCCCATTTGCTTATCTTCAAACAGTTATTCTTAAAATCACCAATCACCGGGTTAAGTTGCACAAGACCAATTTTCACATTCCGCTCCAGCTGTAATCCCTGTTTTACGACAACCTCACTCTTACACCTTCCCCTTCATAGCACCCTATTTACTTTTTTTCCTCTTTTTTTTCCGCTGGTATTTCCTTACTGCACGGTTATGTTCAACCAGGGTCTTTGAAAATTTATGGGTTCCATCGTTCTTGGCAACAAAATAAAGATGCTCCGTTTTTATCGGATTGAGAACGGCATTAATCGCAGCTTTACCAGGGTTACAAATCGGGCCAACGGGCAGTCCCGGTATTATATAAGTATTATAGGGGGTAGGCGTCCGCAGGGCCCTGCGGGTAATAACTCCGTTAAAATCAACCATGCCGTAGGTTACAGTGGGGTCGGATTGCAAACGCATTTTTTTTCGCAACCTGTTGAGAAATACCCCGGCTATAATGGGCCTTTCCCCTGCGACAGCAGCTTCCTTTTCAACAATCGAAGCGAGAATAATCACTTCTTTTCTATTAATGTTCGACTCGTTATCCGCAACAAGTTGCCGCCACACTTCAAAAAAACGATTGACCATTCGTAAAATAATTTTTTCTGCTCCGACCGAACCCTTTACAAACATATAAGTGTCGGGATACAAGTACCCCTCAAGGCTGAGTGCATCATCAATACCCAAATCCTCAATGAACTTTTGATCAAAAACTATTGTTTCAAATTCACGGATATCACACCAACCATCTTTTGCAAATATTTTTCCTGTTTCGTGATAATCAAGACCCTCCGGAATTGTCACAGTATACTGAATTGAGTGGGCACGGGACAAAATCCTGAGTACTGCCAGGGGCTTTTGACCGGTCTTAATTTTAAATTCACCGGCCTGAAGTTTTTTGGCATAGCCAGACATTTTTGCCAAGAGTAGAAAACGATAATCCTCTTTAATCAAACCGGCAGAACCAAGAATTTTACCTATCCTATCAACGGAACTGCCAGGGGGAATTTTAACCACTACATGGCCTACAGTAGCGGAGGGGCCGGGTTGAACAACATAGGCTATAAACCAGGCAGTGAAAAATATCATTGCAGTAAACAGCAGAAGGATCGCCGTTACGACAATCCTTCCCAATGTTGTTTTTCTGCCGGTTTCAACCGGTGGATTACCATCAATCACTGTTTGCTGCGAACCCTTTTCGCCTTATTGCGAGACTGAACGGGGGGTTGAGCAAAGGCAATCCGTACCACCTCATCCATATCCTTAACAGGATAGAACTCCATTTTGTCGCGTATATCTTTTGGAATTTCTACAAGATCCTTCTTATTGTGCAGGGGAATAATAACCTTGTTGATATCAGCTCGAAGCGCCGCCAACGCCTTCTCTTTCAAACCACCGATGGGTAGTACCCTGCCCCGCAGGGTAACCTCACCGGTCATGGCAAGGCGACCAACCACACTTTTTTGCGTAATTGCAGAATATAGGGCCGTAGCCATGGTGATACCGGCGGACGGGCCATCTTTAGGAATAGCACCCGCAGGGACATGAACGTGAAGATCAATCTTATCAAAATAATCGCCATCAAGGTTTAGTTCCTCGGACCTGCTTCGACAATAGGTTAAAGCAGCCTGGGCCGATTCTTTCATAACATCGCCGAGTTGACCCGTTAAAATCAACTTACCCTTGCCAGGCATTATATTGACCTCAATCTGTAAAATTTCACCTCCCACCTCCGTCCAGGCAAGACCGGTGACAAGGCCGGGCTGCTCAAGTTTATCAAGTTCCGATTCAGGTATTGTTTTTGGTGGACCCAGATATTTGGATATATTTTTTACCGTAACCCGGTAAGGTCCCCTGCCCCCTTCCGCCACCTTTCTCGCCACTTTTCTGCACACTTTACCAATCTCACGTTCAAGGTTCCGCAAACCGGCTTCGTAAGTATAATGGGTAACAATATGGGTGATGGCTTCATCGTTTAAACGTATCTGACTTGCCTTTAAACCATTTTCCTTCCATTGCCTGGGAAAAAGATATTTCCTGGCAATAACAACTTTTTCTTCCAGTGTATAACCTGAAAGCCTGATAACCTCCATCCTGTCGAGAAGCGGATTGGGAATGGTATCGCTCATATTGGCGGTGGTAATGAACATCACCTTTGATAGATCAATGGGCATATTCATATAATGATCCGTAAATTCAAAATTCTGCTCGGGATCAAGTACCTCCAATAGGGCGGAAGAAGGATCACCGCGATAATCGGAACCGACCTTATCGATTTCATCCATCATAAAAATGGGATTATTGGAACCCACCGTTTTTAAACCCTGGATAATCCTGCCCGGCATTGCTCCGATATAGGTACGTCTATGGCCGCGTATTTCAGCTTCATCGCGCATGCCGCCGAGGGAAAGGCGGTGAAATTTTCTACCCATGGCCCTGGCAATGGATTGACCCAATGAGGTCTTACCAACACCGGGGGGACCGACAAAACAGAGTATTGGTCCTTTGGTGGACTTATTCAATTTACGAACAGCTAAATACTCAAGAATACGCTCTTTCACTTTATCCAGTCCATAATGATCTTCGTCAAGAATTTTCTTGGCACGAACCAGGTCAAGGCTGTCTTTAGTACTCTTTTTCCAGGGGATATCAAGGATCCAATCTATGTAAGTACGGATAATTGTAGCCTCGGAAGAATCAGGATGCATCATATCCATGCGGTTAAGCTGTTTCTTGGCCTCCTTACGAATCGCCTTCGGCATTTTCGTCTTCTTCAACCTTTTTTCGAGCTCATCAATTTCCTGGCTTCTTTCATCTGTATCACCCAGCTCTTTCTGTAGGGCGTGAAGCTGCTCTCTTAAAAAATATTCCCGTTGGGATTTACTCATCTCCTCCTTGGCGTCACTCTGTATCTTGGCCTGGACAGTAGATACTTCCAATTCTTTTGCCAGTAATTCATTGACGACCATTAACCGTTTTTCGGGATCAAATTCTTCTAAAATCCGCTGGGATTCTGAAATTTTCAGGCGCAGATTGGAACCGACCAAATCAGCCAATCGACCCGGTTCTTCAATATTATTAATTATCATCATCAGATCGGCGGAAAGAATACCCCTGAGGGACATAATTTTTTCAGTCTGTTCCCGCACCGTGCGCATCAAGGCCTCTACTTCTACGCTGATCTCCTCCACGTCAACGTCTTCAACCACGTCAATAGCTACCTGATAAAATGGGTCTACTTTTTCAAACCGTTTAATGCGAGCCTTAGACATCGCCTGCACCAAGACCTTCAAACGTCCATCCGGCAGTTTCAAAGTCCTCATTATCATGCAGACCATTCCAACTTCGTATAACTCGTCCTTGGATGGATTATCCTTGGTGGCATCCCTTTGGGTAACCAGCATAAGCAGCTTATTTGACCCCAAGGCTTCGTTCACCGCCTCAACCGAGCCTGGTCGGCCTACAAACAGCGGTATTATCATATAGTTAAATATGACCACATCCCTTACCGCCATCATAGGCAATACTTCCGGTATTTCCATGTCTTCACTATTAGAAAAATCGTCCATGCCTATACTCAGTGAATCATTAAATTCCACAAATTCCTCCTAAAATCATATAACAAAAAAACCCATACCCTGTGGCAGACCATGGTCGTATTTGCATTAAAAACGGGTAATCGTCTCTATATTCAAGCAGATAGATTAAAAATATACATATTTATAAAATCACGGAAATACTAAACATCCAAACAACTTAAGTCAAGCGGCCTTCTCGGCGAAATGGTAAGCAAATTTGATTTTTTGTTGAACTCTTGTTCTTTTTCCCTCATAGTACTCAATTCATTTATCGCCACCTTCAACAGTCTATTTTTCTTCCGGGGGACAACATGTTAAAAACGCAAACTTTTTTTGATCTATCCGATTTTAACCATGCCGACCTTTTCAGGGTTGACGACTATTGCTGGCAACCGCTTAACGACCTGAAAAAATATATGGATACATTCGAATATCCAAAATATTGCGCATTTTTCAATAACACCGGTAAACCGTTATCGAAACACCTAGTCCTAGTTGACAACAAAATAGTTCCCGATAACGATATTGATATTATATACGGAGATACGACGAAAGGAAAACTTTTGGTAAAAAAGAATAATGAAGAAATTTCAGGAGCCTCGGTTATAATGGCCGGTTCCGTTCTTGTCGGGGATAAAATTGCCCTGGGCAGAGGCGTGCTGATCGAGCCTGGGGCGATGATAAAATCACCTGCTATTATCGACGATATGAGCGAAGTTCGTCAGGGCGCATACCTGCGCGGCTACTGCCTTTGCGGTAAACGTTGTGTACTCGGCCACACCACCGAGATTAAACATACCATTTTTTTAGACGATGCCAAGGCCGGCCATTTTGCCTACCTGGGCGACTCTATCCTCGGCAATAATGTTAACTTAGGAGCCGGTTCAAAATTTGCAAATCTAAAATTTCTACCCGGTAATGTTGCCATTCTTGCCAATGGCAAAAAAATAGACACCAGGAGGAGAAAATTCGGCGCCGTCCTCGGCGACAACTGCCAGACCGGCTGCAACTCAGTGACCAGCCCAGGCACTTTAATGGCAAAAGGAGCGATACTGCTCCCCAACACCACCGCTAAAGGCGGCTTTTACCCCGAAAAAGCAATTATCCGCTGAAAATATTATTTTCTCACGATCATGGTCGAAAAATAGTGGATTTTTTTGCCCACCACCTGTCTGATATCCGTCCAGACCCTTTGATCAGGCAAACTGCATCGTTCAACAAGCACTGCTTTTTCAACCAAGGAGAATTCTTCAAGAAGATCCACCAATCGGGCCATAACCCTGTGTACTTTCATAAAAGCAATTGAATCGCTTAATTCTATAAATTGGCGGAGTTGTTCATTATCAAAGGTGGCCGGCACCACTACAAACTGCTCATCGCCCAGGCAAAGTGGCACTCCCGCCTCCGCCGAGGTGGCACCTATGGCCGATACACCGGGAACTATCTCAATCGCAAACCGGCAACCGCTGTTCAGCAATGTTTCGCAAACATAAAAACCGGTCGAATAAATTGCCGGGTCACCCAGGGTTGGAAAAACCACGTCCTGACCTTCATTGAGCAGTTTTGTGATGGTCGCCGCCGCATTCTCCCATGCAAGCCGGACTTCAGGGTCAACCGACTCGCCCTTGGGAACCCTCTTCATGGGAAACCTATGACTGAGAATGGTCTTACCTTCACTTGCAACGGCCCCCGAAACAATTTTAAGGGCCATGCTGCCACCGTTTTCAAAGGCAGACGGCACAAACCAAACATTGCACCTTTCCAATACCCTTGCCGCTTTAATGGTCAGCAACTGCGGATCACCCGGTCCAACTCCCACTACAAAAAACGTTCCCTGCATTATCCACCCTTTTTTACCTCAAGTTATAAAAATAGAGGTTTTTCAACACGCGTCTCAAAAAACAAAATCCCCGGATCAAAATATTTGATCCGGGGATTCCCTTTTTCCTCGTATCGACTCAGGTCTCCTTTTCCACGGGAGAACCTTGATCACCATTTCCGGCAGGTCTTCTGACTTCCGGATCACTCTTCTTCCACACCTTCCCAGGATATTATCCCAGTGGTTGCAAGTGGAATTTGTCCCCGGTTACAGCGGCGGGCCCGTTCTCGAATTACACGAGATTCCCTCTTGACTTTTTGCCCATTCAGAAAGTGATTTGAAAACCACTGAAATCCCATACAATAGTACGGGAGTATTTAAGCAAGGGGCATAAAAAGTACCAGAAATTCAGTCACAATTAACAAATTGCCTTTAATAAAGTCAACTATTATTTCATTTGCTTAAATTATACCCAAACCACAGCTACTCGCCCTTATCATTGCTTTTAAGGTGAGGGTTGGAAAAATTCCCACTCAAAGAAATCCGGATGACACACTGGCATGCCGTGGTTTGCAGATATCTTGAAAACCAACAATAGGCGTTAACATACCATTTATATCGAAAGCACCGGATATCTTTTGCTCAACCTTTGTTACAGGAAAGTCTCTCATCAAACCAACCAAGGGGATTTACATCAGCATAAGCAAACAATTTAATCCCGCCGCCAAGCCCAGTTTCCTAGTCAAAATATCGTTTTGATTTTTGGTGAATAATCGATAATTATCATGTCACAACTTAATGTCATTAACTTGTGTCTGCCCGTGGATAAGCAATTTTGCTTTAAATTGAGACGCTTGATAAATTTAACCACAGGCATATATGCGATATCTCGATGTCTCGTACCTCGCTTTATCGGAGGATTAAATTTTAAAAACAACAAATAGTTAGTGGAAGATGATCATTTATGGACAAATACAAGATAGGACTATGTAGCTTGGTTTTTAATTATCTTGGTGATATTATAGGATAACTGAAGTTTCCCGCAAATGATTCATGCCGCGATCCTCAGTAACGTGGTTA
>CAZQOD010000075.1:0-16454 GCA_964594945.1 uncultured Desulfopila sp. | reverse complement strand
ATTACCTTTATTTTCTTGTTTTTCTTTACAGGTTTTATGGAGTAAGGCACTAAATTTCGGTGTGGTCAGGTTCTTTCTTATTGCTTGAAAACAAGGTTATCAGGTCGTTTACTAATTTTTTTAATACGACAAGCATCATTATAACGGCGGCAATGGGTATAAAGGTTTTTATTGGATATATGGGAATGGGAATGCTCGTGGGTGTTACCTGCTTAAACTTAATTGACATCATCGCCGCTGAAGTTCCTTTCCAGATCAGCACGGTTAGAAATAAGAATGTGAAAACCACGGTGATAATATCGCATATCGCCTTTTTCTTGGGGGAAAAGTTTGCGTAAAAGAGGTCAAGTTTTACAAAGGCGTTGTCGTTAAGAGAGTAGATGCCACCGACGCAGGCCAATATGACCATGGCTGCCTGAACTGTGGTTGAAATCCACAGGGAGGGAGAATTCAATACATACCTGAGAAAGACGTCCGTTACCCCTAAAAACATACAGTAAAGGATAATAAACCAGCCAATTCGTCCCATCGCCTCGGCAATGAAATCAATGGCTTTTTCTATAATACGCCATAGTTTCATTCTTACCTCCACTATTAATTTTTTGATTGTAGAATTCAGCGCCTTATTTCAGTAAATTGGGAAGCCATATAGCTATCTGCGGGAAAATAAAGACCAGGGATAAACCGAGTAGCTGGAGAAGGATAAACGGTCCCACGGATTTGTATACGTCCCCCATGCTGACATCGGCTGGCAGTACGCTTTTTAACCAAAATAGAACAAAGCCAAAGGGCGGAGTCAGGTATGCTATCTGGATATTGACAATAAAAAGGACGCCGAACCATAGCTTGTCAATACCCAGCTCATTAATTATGGGTATGTAAAGCGGTGTGCAGAGCATGATTATGGCCCAGTCGTCCATGACCATGCCGAGGAGCAGGATGATAAACATCATCATCAGCAGGATGCCGTTTTCGCCACCGGGCATTCCCAGTACCAGGGTGGTGACTAATTCCTGGCATCCTAATGAGTTGAAAATATTCAGATAGACGTTTGCACCAATGAGTATCCACAACCCCATGCCGGTGAGTTTGACAGTGGTTGCCAGTGAGTCTCTAAGTACCGGCCATGTTAATTTGCGATAGATAATATTGATAAAGAAGGCACCGGTTGCGCCGAAGGCCGCTGCTTCAGCGGGTGTCGCAATCCCACCCCAAATTGCCCCGAGTACAAGAAAGATAAGGAGCATAAATGGCCATATACTGAGAACTGCCTGTAATTTTTCCTTAATTGAGAATTTTTCTTCCGGGGGGAGGGCGGGCCCCATATGCGGTTGGATCTTGCAGCGTATGCCAATATAAATAATATAGAAGGAGGCAAGCATCAGTCCGGGCAGGAGTCCACCCAGGAAGAGACCGCCAATGGAAACTTTGGCTAGTAAACCGTAAAAAATAAAGGGTACACTTGGGGGGATAAGGGCCCCCAGGGCACCGCCGGCTCCAATTGATCCTATGGCTATTGTCCTATTATACTTGTATTTCATCATCGACGGGTAGGCAATCTGTCCCATGGTGATGGTGGCGGGTGGTGTAATTCCGGTAATGGCGGCAAATATGGTGCATACCTGAACCGTGCCCATCGCGAGCCCACCGGGGATATGGCCTATTAACTTATATACCGCGTCGTAGGCGGCCTCGGCGATACCTGAAAAACGTATTAGACTGCCCATGAAAAGGAACAGTGGAACCGTTACCAGTACCTGATTCCAGGGCGTGTAGTAGAATGCGGAGGGAATAGCAAGGAGGGAGCGGGGTTCGAATATGGCTGCGAATATAACAGCAGTTCCACCAAGACCAAGAGCAACGGGCAACCCCAGAAATAATCCGAAAAACAGACACGAAAAATACAAAAAGGTAATAAGCTCGATACTCACATTCGCTCCTTTCTTGAAAACATTGAATTATCAAAAAGGTACAACTTCGAGGCCTTGGTGGTATATCGTCAGACACGGTGCTTCTGTTACGAAAAAGATAGTATATTCCTTCTTGTATCAAATCCATAAAGAAGTATTTGTCATTCTTTGCTGTGAAGAAATATGATGCCTAATGTATCAGATATCAGAAATGTGTCAAGAATTTTTTGTGGTCGATTTTGTCTCGAAATCCTCCATCGCGCTCCAGTGGAGAAGTGGATTGTCAAAGGCGAATGGGGGCAGATAATCCCTGTTTATGCTGGTAAAATCAAGTCTTTGTTTTACATTGGTGTTTATAGAATTTATAGATAAAATCTTTCTGGTACTCAAAGGACCAGTGAATATCCTTTAAGACTAGAACGGCCTTTTTTGCATCTCCTTCTCGTAAGTGGTTCAGAAAGAGGCGGTGTTCTTCACAATTTCTCAATTCCCATTCTTTGATGTAATTTTGCCTGGGAAAATCGTAGAGTCGATGTTTTATGGGCAGGATAAATCTTTTAAGGGGCGTATTATCTGAAATGTCCAAATAAGTATTATGAAATTCGAGATTGGTCTGAAAGAGTTTTGAAAAGTCGCTTCTTTTGATATCGTGAATCATTATTTTATTAAGTTCTTCCATCTTTTGGATATGGGATGGGTCAATTTTATCAATACACTGCGTGACAATAAATGATTCAATCAATCCTACGGCATCATACCAATTTTTAACATCCTGCATGGAAAGTTTGTTTACGCGGACACCCCTCCGGGGTAATATGGTGACAAACCCCTCCGATTCAAGTTGGATCAGCGCATCCCTGAGCGGTGTTTTACTGATACCAAGCTGTTTGGCAATTTCGCCGATATTGATAGTAGAACCGGGCAGCAGACCGCCATGGTTCATCTGCCTGCGTAAATATGTATAAACTTGTTTGCTCAATGACGCAAATTCCAGGCTGTTATTCATTGCTTTACCCGTTTGAATTCTCGCAAAAGCAGGTAACTGCATGTATGTGAGCAGTTCTGACTTTATCGCTGAGTATAAGCAATATCAAAGTCATCGGCAACCGCTACAAATTTTTTTGTTCTAATCTTGTAACAGCATATTTATGGAGTAAGGCACTTATACATGGTCAGTTGATAGTATTGAAAATTTAAAATTAGCCACTAATAATGGTGTAGAGATTGTAATCTCGGATAACCCATTAAAAATGATATAATATAGAGAATAATTGTTTAAAACAGGGGTAATTAAGTGCAATTATCCCAAATAAAATACGATTGGTTTATATTTAGATTTTTAAAAAATTATGGATGATAAGGCGAAACGCTATTTGCGACAATACCTGGAGACACTAGGTAATAATAAACGTAAAAAATATATTTCATTTAGCTCAGGTTATTTCTGTGCAGACGAAAAAAATGCTGAAATTTGTTCGGATCTAATATTAAAAGGTATAAAAACAGCTAGTTGCAGTATGAAGTACTGGTATTCAGAGGGAGAAGAAATAATGCCTGTGGTCGGCCATCTTCATGTTGTTACCGATTGGCAAGGCAATCCCACGTCTATTATTGAGACGATATCCGTTACCGAGTGTCGGTTTTGTGAAATAGATGAAGAATTCGCAGAATGGGAGGGAGAAGGTGACAGATCCCTTGAATGGTGGCATAAATCCCATTGGGAATTTTTTTCTAAAGAGTGCGAAGAATTGGATATTGAGCCTTCAGAAAATATGCTCATAGTTAAGGAGATATTTAGAGTAGTTTATAATCTAAACTCTTGAAAACTGCAGAGAGATATGAGCGGGAAAACATACAATCTTCTAATTAATGGGTTATTGTTTGCGTTTTTATTATGTAATCCATTATCTACAGGAATAATATCGGTTAGTAACCACTTTATCAGTTGGTTGACGTTGGGAAGATTTTTAAATATATTTATTAATATCATATCGGTTTTTTTTGCAGCTGCAATATTTTTCGTCGGAGTATATTTTAGTAGTGCACATTTTAAGAGCGTTAAAATAAAGGTTAAACCTTTTTGGGTAATTTGTTTAGGAGCCATATTTTTAATGTATACATTTTTGCCACTTATTTTTTTATATTCTACATTAAATAATATAAAGTCTGGTAATGAGAATATTTCCTATGAATTTAATAATAAGTTAAAAGAGTTTGCTGAAAATAGTGATTGTGATGAGCTTAAAAATTGGGAAGTTATGGCAATGATGCATTTTGAAAATAGTGGTGAGGCAATATCATATTTAAACAGAAAAGGAGAATTTAAAAAATTTTCACCTAGCGAAAATGACATCAAAAAACGCAAAATAAAAATTGAACATGACAAGGAGCTGATAACTAACATATTTCTATGCAAAACTATACTATATTATAAAGTATTTGTATTTGTTTTATGCTTTTTATTATGGTGTACTTTTTTAAAGTTATATCCCCCTAAATCAATAGTGGTAACGTCGTAATATTATTATAATGATTGAATCATTGTGGTGGAAAATTCAATGGTGAAAGGTAAAAATAATCTTTTGTTCATTAACAGTAGGTTAAGGGAGTAATTAATGTCTGTTATCAGACGAATAAGTTGTTGGATCGTCCGTCGCTACACTACAACTTGGATGATAATTTTTTTCCTTATTTCTTTTATATTTTTATGGTTATTTAATGTTTCTTTATTTCCAATTTCAAATCAGGAGTTAATTAAATTAAGTGGACATCAGGGAATGTTGGATAGAATGTTTTTTTATTCCGCACAGGATGCATTTACAGCGTTGAAAAATTATGGGGCGCTCGGGCGTAAATTATATCTTGCCATTCTTTTTACTGATTTTTTCTTTATTATAGTTTATAATCTCGCTTTTTCATTCTTGATAACCGCAATTTTGTTGATAATTTGCGGAAATGGCTCTGCTTGGTTAAAACTCAACGTGATTCCTTTTGGCATGGGTTTTTTCGACTGCATTGAAAATATCTGCATTGTTGTGATGCTAAAAATATATCCGTTAAATAGCAAAATTATCGGCACAATATCCGGTTTGGCCACTTTATGCAAATGGGTTTTTGCATTGGTGCTATTATCTTGTCTGATTTACAGTGGGATTCTAATTTTTCTACATTGTTTTGGCTTTTGGAAGTATACTATTAAGCGGTAACGATACGTCTATTACCGGTATATGCAATGTTTATCTGAAGGAAAGCCCAATAAAGAGGTTATTTTTACGCAGATAATAACATCGTTTTGTTTTATGAAACTTATTACTAGGTTTGGTGTTTTAAAAAAATTGTTTATAGCCAGCAAAAGTTGTTATTACGAGGCGGAGATTTACAATTTGGAAACTTTTATTTTACCAAAAAAGTTGGTTGACAATCCATTTTTCCATGGACAAAGGAAGAAGGTTCTGCATAGCCTGGATACTTATATAATCGATCCGCCAATAATTGATCTTATAAAAAAGATAAATATGTTATCTTACTGTTTTACTCAGCAGAGCTGTTACGGACACTTTATCTTTGACGGTCAGCAGGATGCATATAATATTGAGCCATTACCTGTTACAACTGATGTTGGGAAAGTAAAGTATAAAATTGCTTATATTGCTTTGTGCCTTGAAAATAGTGCGTTGGGAATTATGTTACTTGAGGATTTAAAGGCGGTTACATCGGTGAATCAAGGAAATATTCAGTTTTTATGTGCAGAATGGTTTTGGCAGAGACAGGTCAATTCCTATGTATTGCAAGTTGAACCGGAAAGGTTTAAATGTTGTGATACCGTAAGACTTGATTATGCCGAGGCCTTATACATAGAAAAAGTAAGAGACAAATTTTTTGCTCAACTTAGTGAATTGTTTGGTTGTGAAAAATAATATATAGCCATTAAATGTTTTATTTTTGCTATTGCCAAACTAAGAGCAACTGGCTTATTATTTGAGGAGCAGTTAGCCTCCAAATAAAATTTGGTATGTTTTGCAAATAACAAGTGAATTAAATGGGCGATAATAAAGATAAGAAAAGTAATAGTTTTGGGATGATAGGGGTTGTTTTAGGTGTTATTGCCCTTGGGATGGCTTTGTTTCATTTCTGGTCCGGGCCAATTTCTCCTTCTCCGGCAGTTGAAGTAACAATTGCAGATCAGGCTTGTAAGATTAAAAAGGCGGTTGAAGCAAAAATAAAAGGAAAAAAATATAAGCGAGCAATAGCCCGGACAAGTAGGTTTAATGGTGATCGTATTGTCGATATGGCGACTATCGGTACAGCATTTTTAGCCATTATCCTTGCTGTAATTTCGTTTATTAGACATGAAAATATAAGGGTATGTGGAAGTGCCGTTGTTTTAGGGGGTGGAGCAATAGCTTTTCAATTTTTAACAGTAGCGCTGGGCGTTATTGTGTTTGCTATTATTATTACTGCTGTTCTTAGTCAAATGGGTCTGGATATCTGGTAATAATACAAAAAGGTACTTTTAAAAAATTAATCAAGTTTTGAAACTTTGCCCTAATTCCCCTTAAATATGGTGTTAGTTTGAACTATGACACCATATTCAGGGAAATTCGGAAATTATCGCACTACAACTTGTAAACTATACTTCTTTTTGGGGACGCATATCCTTAATATCTATACCGGCAACGGATACCGGGGCTTTCATGGCATCACGGCGGAAAGGTTCTCCCAGCTCCTGATTAACCATGACCTCGATAAAAGTTGTCTTACCGTCTTCCATTTGCGCCCTGACGGCTTCTTTGACCTTGGTGGTCAGATCCTGCGTTGATGTTGCCTGGACGCCTTTAATACCACAAGCCTTTGCAATTTCAGCATAGGAAACGTCCCGGTTTAGTTCGGTTCCGACAAAATTATCGGCATACCAGAGGGTGGTATTGCGTTTTTCCGCGCCCCACTGGTAGTTGCGATAGACGATCATGGTGATGGCCGGCCAACTGTCACGTCCGCATGAGACCATCTCGTTCATGGAGATGCCGAAGGCACCGTCGCCGGCCATGCCGATAACGGGCACTTCCGGCTGGGCGACCTTTGCTCCGCAGATTGCTGGGAAACCGTATCCGCAGGGGCCGAAAAGCCCCGGCGCAAGGTATTTTCGCCCCTCCTCAAAGGTCGGGTAGGCATTGCCGATGGCGCAGTTGTTGCCGATATCCGACGAAAGGATGGCATTTTCCGGTATGGCAAGTTTTATCGCATTCCAGGCCTGACGGGGGGACATTTTTTCCGGCTCACGGGTGCGGGCCCGTTCGTTCCAGGTAGTGCCTGCATCGTCGTCCTCGTGGATTAGTGTCGCCAGTTCTTTTTGCCAATCAGCCTTTGTTTTGGCAATAATTGTTTTACGTTCTTCGCGATTTGAGTCACCGGCGTCTGCGGATAAACGGGCCAGAAGACCGTTTGCAACTTTTTTGGCGTCACCGACAATACCGACCGTAACTTTTTTGGTAAGGCCGATGCGGTCCGGGTTGATATCAACTTGAATTATTGCCGCATTTTGCGGCCAGTAATCAATACCATATCCGGGAAGGGTGGAGAACGGGTTGAGGCGGGTGCCGAGGGCCAGGACCACATCCGCCTTGGCTATTAGTTCCATTCCGGCCTTTGAACCGTTATATCCGAGCGGTCCGGCAAAAAGAGGATGGCTGCCCGGGAAACTGTCGTTATGCTGGTATCCGCAACAAACCGGTGCATCCAACCGTTCGGCAAGGATCATGGAATCTTTAATGGCTCCGCCGATAACGACCCCCGCACCGTTGAGAATAACCGGGAACTTCGCCTTGGACAACAGTTCGGCTGCCCTGTTTAAGGCCTCTTCACCTCCGGCCGGGCGTTCAAATTCCACAATGGCTGGAAGCTCTATCTCTATGACCTGGGTCCAGAAATCACGCGGTACATTGATCTGTGCCGGGGCGGATGCACGTTTGGCCCGCAAAATAACACGGTTGAGAACTTCGGCCATCCGGCGCGGATCGCGCACCTCTTCCTGGTAGGCAACCATATTCTTAAAAACCGCCATCTGTTCCACTTCTTGAAAACCTCCCTGGCCGATGGTTGCATTGGCCGCCTGGGGCGTTACAAGGAGCAGGGGGGTGTGATTCCAATAGGCGGTTTTCACGGGAGTGACAAAGTTGGTGATGCCGGGGCCGTTTTGGGCCACCATCATGGACATCTTTCCTGACACCCTGGTATAGCCGTCGGCCATCATTCCGGCATTGCCCTCGTGCGCACAGTCCCAAAATGTTATACCCGCCTTGGGAAACAGGTCTGAAATGGGCATCATCGCCGAACCGATAATACCAAAAGCATGCTCTATACCATGCATTTGCAGGACTTTGATAAAAGCTTCTTCGGTGGTCATTTTCATTGTGGCCATTTTATGCCTCCATAATTATATGTTGTCCCACCCCGTTTGTTTAAGAATTTTCTGTAGTAAAGGTGGTTGAAAAACAGCAATTAAGATATCTAATACATCACATATCAGAGTTGTGTCAAGATAATTTTCGCATTTGCAAATATGGAAACGAACCATTTGTTTTTACGAAAATCCCGTATGTTAAACAAAATACTAATGGTTGTGCAGTTACCACACCGTTTTCCCTTGACACATTCTTCTGATGTGTGATATTTTAGATTTCAGACTTTACGTGAAGTTAAACTACGCATAGGGGAAACTGATCATGGTAGAGAAAAATGACTGGCTTGAATACGATGTCGAGGAGATGGTGTCGGGGGATAAAAACAGTTTGTGGCACCATTTAAAACCCCATAAATGTTTTGAAGATCAGGAACAGATGATCATTGTCGAGGGCAAGGGACTCATCGTTACGGATATCCGGGGGCGGCAATATCTGGACGCCACCTCCGGCGGAGTATGGAGTGTTATGGTGGGTTATGGTCGTGATTCTATAGCCGATGCGGTATGTGAGCAGATGAAGAAAATGCCGTATTTTGCCGGTGTGTTCGGTAATATTCCCGCGATAAAGTTTGCAAATAAATTATTGGAAAAGCTGCCGAGACTTCAGAAAGTCTATTTTTCCAATTCCGGTTCCGAGGCAAATGAAAAGGCCTATAAGATTGTTCGACAGGCATCCAGAATAGATCCGGCCCGTAAAGGTAAATATAAAATACTGTTCCGGGATAGGGATTACCATGGTACCACCATAGGTGCGTTGAGTTCCACCGGTCAGTTTGAACGTAAAAGTGATTACGGACCGTTTGTGGATGGTTTTGTCGAGGTGCCCCAATGCCTTTGTTACCGGTGCAATTTTAACCAGACATACCCCGGTTGTAATATGGAATGCGCCATGGCGGTGGAGGATGTGATTTTAAGGGAAGGTGCCGACAGTGTCGGGGCCATAATATTTGAACCAATTACAGCGGGTGGTGGGGTGCTGCCGCCGGTTAAAGAGTACTATCCGACGGTGCAGGAAATCTGCAAAAAATACGGAGTCTGGCTGATCATGGATGAGGTTGTCTGCGGCTTTGGTAGAACCGGGACATTCTGGGGCCATGATCACTACGATGTTGATCCCGATATAGTTACCATGGCGAAAGGATTGGCTAGTTCTTACGAGGCGTTGTCGGCAACCGTTGTCAAGCAGGAGATATATGACATCTTTTTAAACGATCCGGCAAATGTTGATGAAAGGATGAATTATTTTAGAGATATCAGCACTTATGGGGGATGTACGGCACCCATGACGGCGGCGCTGGAGAGTACCAGGATAATAGAAGAGGAGAATCTAGTCGCAAGGAGCAAGGAAGTTGGTGCGTATCTTCTGGAAAAATTGATGGATTTAAAAGAGTTGCCCAATGTCGGAGATGTGAGGGGCGTGGGATTGTTTTGCGGCGTGGAGTTTGTGACGGACCAGCAGAGCAACACACCGATCAGTGAAAAACAAATGGCGGTTTTAATGGCTAATATTCTCGCTGAAGGAGTGATCGTCGGCAGGACGAACAGTAGCCTGCCGGGTATGAATACCATAATTAATTTCGCCCCGTGCCTCATTGTTACCCGGCAACAGGTTGATACGATTGTCGCCGCCGTTCGTAATGCCGTAATCAAGACTTTTTAAATCCTGAATTTTGTAAAATGCGGGGTAAGGACTGAGTTGTCCGACGGCCTGAGTCGAGAAAAGAGAACTGGAAAAGGAGAAAAAATGTTAGTCGGTGTCCTTAAAGAAATCAAGGTGAAAGAAAATAGAGTATGTATGACACCCGCCGGAGTATCGACGATGGTAGATAATGGTCACCAGGTACTGGTGGAAAAAGATGCTGGTCTTGGTTCGGGTTTTAATAATGAAGAGTATTCCTCAGCCGGAGCATCCATTGTCGACAATCCGGCCGAGATATATGAAAAATGTGAAATGGTGATGCATGTCAAGGAACCCCAGCCCTCCGAATATAACCTGCTTCGCAGTGGACAGCTTCTCTTTACTTATCTGCACCTGGCCGCTGATAAGCGGCAAACCGACGCATTAATAAAATCCGGGGCTACCTGTATCGCCTACGAAACCATCCAGAAAAAGGACGGATCTTTGCCCCTGTTAACGCCCATGTCCGAAGTGGCGGGGCGCATGGCGGTCCAACGCGGTGCGGTGGCCCTTGAGGCAACCAATGGTGGGCTTGGTCGTCTTCTTGGAGGTGTGCCCGGTACCGACCCCGCCCGGGTCCTGGTTATCGGTGGCGGCGTTGTCGGTACCCAGGCCGCAAAAATGGCATGCGGGCTGGGGGCTCAGGTCTATATGCTTGATCTTGATCTTGAGCGTATCCGCTACCTCAGTGATATAATGCCGGCCAACTGTTTTATTAAGATGTCTTCGCGTCAGGCTATTCTCGATCTACTGCCGGAGGTTGATATGGTTGTCGGCGCTGTTCTTATACCCGGTACTAAGGCGCCGTTTGTTATTCGCCGTCCGGATCTTGCCCTTATGAAGAAGGGTTCCGTACTGGTCGATGTCTCGATTGACCAGGGTGGTTGTTTCGAAACATCAAAGCCCACAACCCATGAAGAACCTACCTACGTAGTGGACGGAATTATCCACTATTGTGTTGCCAATATTCCGGGTGCCGTTCCCCTTACTTCCACAATGGCCCTTACCAACGCCACCCTTTCCTATGCGCTGCAGTTGGCAAATAAAGGCTGGCACAGGGCCTGTGTTGAAAATGAAGAGCTGAAACTTGGACTCAACGTACATGGAGGTAACCTAGTTTATAAGGCGGTGGCAGATGTTTTCGGTCTACCGTATACCCCTGTGGAAGAGATATTATAACTGCTGATGCAGGAGCGTAAAAAGGAGAAAATACACCATGGAGTTTATAAGAGTAAAAAATTTTATAGATGGAAAATGGGTCGAAGAAACCGGGGTTGAATATGTGCCACTTTATAATCCTTCAACCGGCGATGTTATCGGTGAGGTGCCGCTTTCTTCTGAAAAAACTTCGTTGCAGGCCGTGACATCGGCACATACAGCTTATGGCTTGTGGAGAAAACTGTCGGTTAGTAAAAGGATGCGCTACCTCTTTGATATGCGTCAGGCGATGGTTGACAATGAAGAAGAACTTGCCGTATCCATTGCAGTTGATCAAGCCAAGCATATCAGCGAAGCCCGGGGTGAAATAAGGCGAGTGGTGGAAATTCTCGAGACTTCCTGCGCCATACCAACCCTTCTTCAGGGCGAGAATCTGGACGGTATCGCGGCTAATATTAACGGCCGGGTCATAAAACAGTCCCTGGGTGTATTCGGCGGCGTTGCACCGTTTAACTTTCCCGCTTTGGTTTTCGGCTGGTTTATTCCCTATGCTATAGGAGTTGGTAATACCTTTATCTATAAGCCATCCACCCAATCTCCGCTTTTTATGCAGAAAATGGGCGATATTTTCAATAATATCGGCCTGCCTGCGGGGGTAGTCAACATTATTCACGGCAATCGTTCCATACCCGGAACCTGGTACGAAAATCCGAAAATAAGCGGTGTCTGCCTCGTCGGTTCAACACCCACCGCCAAGAAGATGGCCGAGGCATGCGGCAGGGGTGGTAAGCGCTCCATGCTGCTGGGCGGGGCGAAGAATTACCTTGTGGTTATGGAGGATGTCAACTGGGATGTCTTTATCGATAATTATATCCATTCCTGTTACGGTTCAGCGGGGCAGCGATGTCTGGCCGGTTCGATTGTTGCCGCAGTCCCAGAGGTCTATGACGAACTGATTGAACGCGTGCTTGAGGCATCTAAAAAGGTAACGGTGGGCGATGCCATGGATCCTGATGTGTATATGGGGCCGGTTATTTCGAGTAAGGCCAGGGACAATATTGAAAACTATATCGAGATTGGTATTGAACAGGGTTCGAAATTGGTCCTAGACGGTCGTAACCCAAAACTTGCCGAGAAAAATAAAAATGGATATTTTGTCGGGCCGACAATTTTCGCAGATGTCACCCCGTGTCGAAGAATTGCCAAGGAGGAAATCTTCGGGCCGGTGGTGTCCATCATGAAAATTAAAGATCTGGACGATGTTCTACAACTGATCAGGGCGCAGGAATTTGGCAATGGCGCGTGTATTTTCACCCAGAACCAATATTATACGGAGAAGTTTATTGCCGAAGCTGATGTGGGCATGGTCGGTGTTAATGTGGGGGTATGTGCGCCCCATCCTTACCTGCCTTTTGGAGGCATTAAGGATTCCCATCTTGGTACCAATAAGGTACAGGGCAAGGACGGCATAGATTTTTTTACCCAGAACAAGATTGCCACTGTTCGAGTTGCACCCCCCGCCGGGGTGAGCGAAGATGGAAAAAAGACCGCCGGTGATAGTTCGGTTCGAAGCTGCGTTGCCCAGTAGGGTAGCCAAGGGGGGTTGTTTTACGGGATTATGTAAGCCTCAGTGAAACGACCCCGGACAGCACGATTAATGCAGCAATAAAGCGGAGTCTGCCGAATTTTTCCCTAAGAAAGAATACACCGATAAGAACCGCCCAGAGGACGCTGGTTTCACGTAATGCCGCCACCGCACCGATTTTTGTACGGGACATCACAAAGATGATTATGGCGTAGGCCGAGGCCGACATTATCGCCGCTGCCAGTAGTTTATGCCACTGCCTGACGAATACGGTGGATAGTCGGGACGGACGCCGGAACAGGGCGACGAGGAAGATCGAAATGCCGTCGACTATGCATTGATATCCGGCAAAGGTCAGGGCGTTAACGGTGGCGCGTCCGCCGAGACCATCGGCAACCGTGTAACAGGCGATACATATACCCGTGGCGAGCGCCCATAGTACACTTTTGGACAGTTCTATTTCCCGACCGTTCCAACTTAACAGTAATACCCCGCCGATAATGAGCAGGAGGCTGAGGAGGTCAGCGCCACTCAGCCACTCACCCGCCAGGGGGATGGCAAGGATTGTTGTCAGTAGAGGTGCAGAACCCCTTGCTATGGGGTAAACCTGGGCGAAATCACCATGGTCGTATGCCTTAGCCAGGGAGATTTTATAGATGAGATGAAACACCGAAGTTATAGCAAGCAGGGGTAGTGCTTCTTTGCTGAGTGGCGGCAATAATGCTAAAAATGGTAACCAGCATATAGCGGCGAATATTGACATCCAGGCCAGGCAGGCAAGTCTTTCTCCCTGTATTTTTATAAGCAGGTTCCAGGCTGCATGTAAGATCGCCGCCAGGATGACCAGTAAGGTATAGTTTGTAAGCAATGTGTTTATTATCCTGATTACTGTTTTCGGATTCTGCAATATATGCGGGTAACGGCTTCCCGGATGTGCATGAGAATGGTTGTTTAACCGGATGAATAGTTACGATGAATTTATACTCCGGATCGGTTTTCGTTACATCTATATTCCGAGCTTATTTTCGGTGGTGTTAAAACGCGTTATAAAATATATTGCAGAGCGGTTGCCTGTGCATGTTTTCAGAGAGGAAATAATAGCCCGGCGTCAATGTACAACATGTTGATATTAAATGGTTAATCATATATTGCGGTCGATTACATTAAAATTATGTTTATTTAAATGCAGTGTTTACTTGACGGTAGCATTTGAATTTGCTATGAAGTGAGGAAAGTTACAGATGCTCGCTGTTTCCGTGGATAATTATTACGGAGGGGCGAGTTAAGAGGGAACCCGGTGTGAATCCGGGACGGGCCCGCCGCTGTGACCGGGGACAAAAATTGCAAGAAGCCACTGTCTGATCGAGATGATGACGGGAAGGTGCAATGAGTAGGATGAACCGGAAGTCAGAATACCTTTTTTTTTGTAACACAACAGAATGTATCTCCGTGGACCAGAGATAGTGTTCTTTACGAGGGAAACAGGGATTCCCCGGGTCTTTTTTGGTCCGGGGATTTTTTTTTGCTTATCACAAGGCGGGTTCGGTGCTGTTGTTTTCCGGCAGGGAATACGCAAGGATCCGGCTGTTGGTCAAGAGCTGGCAGGGGGAACCTGTTCGCTTTATATTGGAAATGTCTCCGGGAGTTTTGCCAACTCCTCCTTTTCTCCGATCATAAAGTGAACAGGTTTCTTTTTTCCCTCTGCCTGTTATTGCAACATCCGTCTTAGAACATACGGCAGGATACCACCGTGACGATAATATGTAACGTCAATCTCCGTATCCAGCCTTGAGACTACAATAAAATTTATTGTTTTGCCACCCTGTTTTTTGGCCGTCACCGTTAATTGTTTGCCGGGGTGTATATCGGTCAGGCCCGATATCGAAAATATTTCCGTTCCATCCAACCCTAAAGACTTACAGTTTTCTCCACTTTTAAAGACCAGGGGAAGGATGCCCATGCCGACCAGGTTGCTGCGGTGTATTCGTTCGTATGATTCGGCAATTACGGCTTTAACGCCAAGCAGCATGGTACCTTTTGCCGCCCAGTCCCGGGATGATCCTGTACCATATTCTTTTCCCGCCAGGACGATGAGTGGGGTTCCTTCCTGTAAATATCTTTGGGCGGCCTCATAGGAGCTCATTACAGTTTTTTCCGGAAATTTAAGGGTATAAGCCCCACTTTTTGGTGCGACCAATTTGTTTTTTATACGGATATTGGCAAATGTGCCTCGTATCATCACCTCATGGTTGCCCCTTCTGGATCCGTAGGAGTTGAAGTCGGTCGCAACAACGTTCTGATCCATCAGATATTGTCCCGCGGGATATTCGTCGGGGATGGTGCCCGCAGGCGAGATATGATCGGTGGTCACCGAGTCTTGGAGAAGGAGCAGAACTCTGGCGTTGATAATATCTCGTTTGGGGGGCGGAGTTATCTGGAAATTGTCAAAATATGGAGGGTTTTTAATATAGGTTGATGTCTTGTCCCATGTGTAGGTGGTGTTTTTGGTGGTCGCAAGTCCTTGCCAGAGTTTGTCGCCACTAAAAAGAGAGTTGTATTCCTCCGTAAAGGCTTCTTTGGTTACAACTTTTTTGACCAGGGTATCGATTTCCGTGGCCTTGGGCCAGAGTTCGTGAAGGAAAACCGGTCTGTTGTTGGCGTCGATGGCAAGTGGCTCGCAGGTTAGGTCAATATCTGTGCGTCCCGCCAGACCAAAGGCAATTACCAGCATGGGTGAGGCCAGAAAATTCGACTGGACGCGTTGGTGAATTCGCGCCTCAAAATTTCTGTTACCGGAGAGGATTGCGGAGACATTCAGCCCGTTTTTGGTAATGGCTTCTTCGATTACCGGGTCTAAAGGGCCGCTGTTGCCGATGCAGGTGGCACAGCCAAAGGCACCAATATGAAAACCGAGGGCCTCGAAGTAGGGCATGAGACCACTTTTCCCCAGGTAGTTTTTTACAACTTTTGAGCCGGGCGTAAAAGAGGTTTTAACATAACCGGGAATGGTCAGTCCCCTTTTAACGGCATTTCTGGCTAAAAGACCCGCGCCGATTAACACATGGGGGTTGGAAGTATTTGTGCAGGATGTTATGGCGGCGATAACTAGGGATCCGTCGCCGATGGTGACAGGTTTACCGCGACGGATGCAGTTGATTTTTTTTGGGGAATTAACGGTTTTTCCGGCCATATCGGCAAGAGAAATCCGATCCTGGGGCCTGGACGGGCCGGCCAGGGATGGTGTCACTTCCGCGAGATTGAAATGGATGGTCTTGGTGTACTCTCTCTTTTCGTGATCCCGGTAAAATAGTCCGTTCGCCTGGGCATATGCCAGGGTGAGTTCGGCTTGGCGACCGCGCCCGGTGAGATTAAGGTAATCTATTGTTTTACAGTCTATTGGGAAAAAGCCTAGCGTTGCGCCATATTCCGGAGTCATGTTTGAGATGGTGGCCCGGTCGGGTATGGAGAGGGCCTGCATACCGGGGCCGAAATACTCAACGTATTTTTCAACCACGTTATGGCCGCGCAGGAGTTCAGTCAGGGTCAGGACCAGGTCGGTGGCGGTGACCCCTTCTTTTAGTTTACCGCTGAGGTGTACTCCGATGACTTCCGGGATGGTCATATAGTATGGTTGACCGAGCATAACGGCTTCGGCTTCGATAC